>NZ_JACNAC010000089.1:0-18374 GCF_017349775.1 Pseudomonas sp. GW460-12-10-14-TSB1 | reverse complement strand
CTCTCGGCCAGCGCGGCCCAATAGGCGGCGCCAGTCAGCAGGATGTCGTCATTGAAGTCATAGCCGGGGTTGTGAACCATCGGCCGGGACAGGCCGTTGCCGATGAACAGGTAGCTGCCGGGGCAACGCTGCAGCATCCAGGCGAAGTCTTCGCTGCCCATCAGCTTGCGCGTGTTGCCGTCGACCGCCTGCTCGCCCAGCAGCGCTACCCCGACCTGACGGGCGAATTCGGTCTGCTCCGGGCTGTTGACCAGCACCGGATAGGCCGGGCGATGGTCGATGCTGGCCGAGCAGCCGAAGCTCTGGGCCTGGGTGTGGATGATTGTCTTGACCCGTTCGAGCATCTGCTCGCGCACCGGCGCGTTCAGCGCCCGCAGGCTCAGGCGCAGCAGCGCCTGTTGCGGAATCACGTTGGCCGCCTCGCCGGCCTGCAGCGCACCGACCGTCACCACCGCCGCCTCCTGGGCATCGATGTTGCGCGCCACCACGGTTTGCAAGGCCATTACCACACTGGCCGCGGCCACCAGTGGATCGACCGTCAGGTGCGGCATCGAACCGTGCCCGCCCACGCCTTCGAGGGTCACGGTGAGCAGGTCCTGGGAGGCCATCATCGGCCCTTCGCGAAAGCCCAGGTGACCGGCCGGCAGCCCCGGCATGTTGTGCATGCCGAACAGCGCATCGCAGGGGAAACGCTCCAGCAGGCCGTCGGCGAGCATCGCTTCGGCGCCGCCCTGGCCTTCTTCGGCCGGCTGGAAAATCAGGGTCAGGGTGCCGTCGAACTGGCGCGTGGCCGCCAGGTAACGCGCCGCGCCGAGGAGCATGGCGGTGTGGCCGTCGTGCCCGCAGGCATGCATGCACCCGCTGTGGCGGCTGCTGTAGGCCACACCGCTGTTCTCGATGATCGGCAAGGCGTCCATATCGGCACGCAGGCCCAGCCGGCGCGGGCTGCTGCCATTGCGCAGCACACCGACCACGCCGGTCTTGCCGATACCGCTATGCACTTCGTAGCCCCACTCCTGCAGGGAACGGGCGACCAGCGCCGAGGTGCGGTTCTCCTCGAAGCCGAGTTCGGGATGGGCGTGGATGTCCTGGCGAACGGCGCGCAGGTCGCTGGCGACATCGTCGAGCCAGGCAAAGATATGCGGGAAACGGGTCATGACGTATCTCCTTGGCCGGGTGTAATCCCGTTCTTTTTTTCGGAGCGTCTCACGGTGCAACAAGGCGTGATCGCGGCGTGCCCTCAGATAACCGCGAGCCGTCGCCTGCGACAATCGAATGTGGTTCCACAGGGTGGAACCTTGTGCGGGGAGCCAGTAAACATGGGGCTGACAGCCCCGGGAAAGGATTACCGATCGTTGCGTGGCGCCGTTCAGGGCTCCAGTCGACAGCCCTGGCGCTCACTCAGCCAGACAGCGCTGTGGCTGCGTCCCAGGCCGCTGGCGCTCACCCGCTTGTGCTCGGCATCGTCCTGCAGGCTTTTGAGCGGCAGGTACTGCTGCACATAAGCTTCACAGTACTCGGCCTCGTTGTGCATCACGTAGCGGCAGGAGCAGTACTCCTTGGCGCTGTAAGCGCTGAGGATGTCCGGGAAGACCCGCAGGGCGACCCGCTCGCTCCAGCCCCAGCCGAACAGGGCCAGCAGCGCCAGCAACAGCAGGCTGGCGAAGGGATGGCGCACGACCCACGGACGCCGGCTCATGGTTGCACCTGCCGGGCGAAGGTCGCCAGGGCCAGTTTGAGCAACTGGTTGTGGCTATAGCTGCCGTCGCGGTCGTCGGCATAACGCACGATCACCAGCCCGGCGCTGGGGATCACGTACAGCGCCTGCCCCCAATGGCCCAGCGCCGCGAATGTATCGGCCGGCGCGTCCGGCCAGGGCGATGGGGCGCCGCCGACGGCGCGATTGAGCCACCAGTGACCGCCGGGCACCAACTCGTCCTGGTTCGCCTGATAACCGGCGAACGGCGTACGACTGAATTCGACCCAGTCCTTGGGCAACAACTGGCGCTCGCCCCAGCGTCCGTCACGCAACATCAACAGGCCGACCCGTGCCAGGTCCCGTGCGGTGAGGTAGGCATAGGACGAACCGACGAAGGTGCCGCTGGCGTCGCTTTCCCACACGGCATGGGTAATGCCCAGGGGCTCGAACAGCGCCTGCCAGGGATAGTCGGCATAACGCTGGGCTCCCAGCATGCCTTTCAGGGCCGCCGACAACAGGTTGGTGTCGCCGCTGGAATAACGAAACACCTGCCCTGGCGCGCTGAAGACCGGGTGCTCGGCGGTAAAGCTCGCCATATCGCCGTGGCCACGGGTGTAGAGCATGGCCACCACCGAGGACTTGAGTGGCGCGTACTCGTAGTCCTCCTGCCAATCCAGGCCCGAGGCCCAGTGCAACAGGTCGGTCAGGCTGATGTCCGGGTGCTGGCGCAACGCCGGAAGAAAGCGCGCGGCCTTGTCCTGCAACTGGAAGCGCCCTTCGCCATAGGCCACGCCCAGCACCGCGGCCAACAGGCTTTTGCTGATGGACCAGGTCAGGTGCGGGGTGTCGGCATTAGTCGGGCCGGCGTAACGCTCATAGATCAACTGGCCGTCGCGGATCACCAGCAAGGCATCGCTGCGGATGCCCAGGCGGGTCGCCTCGTTGCGGGGTGCGAAGGCGTAGGCCTCCAGCGCCTCGAGGGCCGGGCCGCTGGCTGCGGGGCCCTTGCTCCACTCCGCGCCGGGCCAGTTCTCGGCCCAGGCCGGTGGGAGCATGAATAGCAGCGCGAGCAGCAGGGTCGAGCCTTTGAGCATGGCGGGAACTCGGGCAAGGGAACCCGCTGAGGGTAGACCAGGGAGATGACAGTTTTTTGCCACCCGCGGCCCCTCCTTTATAAGGCCAGCGCCTTGGCCAGGCGTTTGCTCCGCGCCCCCGCCGCCAGGTCCAGCACCGCCCGATCGCGCTTCCACAATTCGGCCCACAGCTCCGGGCCATCGGCAAAGGCCTGCTCAAGGGCCGGCTTGAGCCCGTCGAACTGGGCGAACAGCCCGCCCAGCAACACATGCCCGCTGCCCAGCGACGGGTTCTGCCGGCTGACTTCCGAGCAACCGGCGAGCAGGGCCAGCAATTGCAGGAGCAGGGTCTGCGGCCAGTCGTTGTCCTGGCCGACGCCATACAGCCAGGCCGTCATGGCACTGAGCACATAGATGTCTTCCAGGGTGCGGAAGGGTTTGACGTAGGCATCCCAGCCGTCGCCCGCCAGCAGTTCGCACAGGGCGTTATCCAGTTGCAGGCGGCCGTGGCTGATGTCCGGCATCAGCGGGATCGCCGGCAGCTTGTCGACCTTGACCCCGGGCTCGCCAGCGTAGACCACCGCCAGGCTCAGGCGCGGCGATTCGCCTTGCGCTTCGCAGCGGGCGGCGATCAGCAGCCAGTCGGCGGCATCGCCGGCGGTGACGAAATCCTTGCGCCCGCTCAGGTGCAGGTCCTGCAGCCGGGTCTGCATGTCGGTCGGGCGCAGGCTGCGCTGCTCGGTGGCGCACAGGGCGCCCAGGCTCAGCGGCGCGCTGGGCCAGAGCATGCGCAACGCCGCCTGGTAGCCCACCAGGAAGGCTAGCCCCGGAGTGGCCATCAGGCGCCCGCCGCGCACCGCCAGTTCGAAGGGTGTCACCGGCCCCAGTTCCTGTAACAACGCGGCATAACCTTCGGCCAGGTCCGGGTGGGCGGGCAGTCGGCGACGGCTGTGCAGCAGGGCTTGCCAGGGCATAAGCGGGTCCTCAGGGGCTGTCATATAAGCATCACCAAAGCTTCATGGCGATGACACCGGGGCTACATAGCCTGACTTTGCACAACAAAGTCGATCGGCTGCAACCCAAGGCGGGTCAGTGGCCCGCACGGAGATTCACAATGACTCAGATCGCCCGCATCAGCGACACCGGCAATGAACGCCGCCTGCAAGCCGAGCGCCTGGTTGGCGCCGCGGCCCTGCAAGAAGCCCAGGCCCTGCGCTTCAACGTCTTCAGCGGCGAATTCAACGCCAAACTGAAAGGCGCTGAGCTGGGTCTGGACATGGATGACTATGATGTCCACTGCAGCCACATCGGCGTGCGTGACTTGAACAGCGGCCGCCTGGTCGCCACCACCCGCCTGCTCGACCACCAGGCCGCCAGCAGCCTGGGGCGCTTCTACAGCGAAGAAGAATTCAGCCTGCACGGCCTGGTCCAGCTCAAGGGGCCGATCCTGGAGATCGGTCGCACCTGCGTCGACCCGGCCTACCGCAATGGCGGCACCATCGCCGTGCTCTGGGGCGAACTGGCCGAAGTGCTCAACCAGGGCGGCTACAGCTACCTGATGGGCTGCGCCAGTATCCCGATGCAAGACGGCGGCGTGCAGGCCCACGCGATCATGCAGCGCCTGCGCGAACGCTACCTGTGCACCGAACACCTGCGCGCCGAACCGAAGAACCCGCTGCCGAACCTCGACATCCCGTCCAACGTCATCGCCGAGATGCCGCCGCTGCTCAAGGCCTACATGCGCCTGGGCGCGAAGATCTGCGGCGAACCGTGCTGGGACCAGGACTTCCAGGTGGCCGACGTGTTCATCCTGCTCAAGCGCGATGAGCTGTGCCCGCGCTACGCGCGTCACTTCAAGGCGGCCGTGTGATGCGCCAGCTACGGGTCTACGGGCGCATCGCCCGCGTGCTGCTGGTGGTGGCGCTGGGCCTGAGCATGGCCTGCGTGTTCGGCGTGTTCGAGCGCCTGGGCATCGCCAATTCCATGGTCCGGCGCCAGCGCTGGTCGCGCTTTTTCATGGCGCGCCTGAGCAATGCCCTGCCCTTCGGCGTGACGGTGCACGGCGAGTTGCCGAAGCAGCCGATGCTGTGGGTCAGCAATCATGTGTCCTGGACCGATATCCCGTTGCTCGGCGCGCTGACGCCGCTGTCGTTCCTGTCCAAGGCCGAAGTGCGCACCTGGCCGGTTGCCGGCTGGCTGGCCGCCAAGGCTGGCAGCCTGTTTATCCGCCGTGGTTCGGGCGACAGCCAGTTGATCCGCAAGCAGATGACCCGCCATCTGCAGCAGACCCACCCGTTGCTGATGTTCCCCGAAGGCACCACCACCGACGGCCGTAGCCTGCGCACCTTCCACGGTCGCCTGCTGGCCAGCGCCATCGAGGCCGACGTGGCCTTGCAGCCGGTGGCCATTCGTTACCTGCGCGATGGCGATATCGATCCGCTGGCGCCATTCATCGGCGATGATGATTTGCTGTCGCACCTGATGCGCCTGTTCGCCAACGACCAGGGCCGGGTGGAAATCCATCTGCTCAAGCCGATTGCCTGCCAGGGCCAGGAGCGCGCCGCGTTGGCGTTCCAGGCGCAACAGGCGGTGCAGAAGGTCCTGTTTGGCGATATCGCCCAGCCAGCCGAACCACGGCGTGCTGGCGACCTGATCGCTGCCTGAGCCTGTAGGAGCCGGCTTGCCGGCTCCTACAACGGCTGCATGTGTTGCGCGGCGAACACCTGCAACTGCGGGTAGAACGCCCGGAAATCCTCGCTCAACGGCTGGTACAGCCGCTCCAGTTCGCCCATCGCCGCCGCCAGATCTTCCGGGCGCGACAGGCGCCGGGCAATCCCCTGCAACACCTGCTCCAGCACCTCGAATTCCCGGTAGGAACCCAGCCAGTCATGGGCGGCCATGTGCGGCGCAATCTGCGCCAGGCGCCCGGGCAACCGGGGTTCGCCCGCCAGCACCCGGTACACGTCCGAGGTGAACAATGCCAACGGCCGGTCGGCATACAGAGCCCAGTCCCGGGCCAGGCAGTGGTCGAAAAACACGTCCAGCACGATGCCGGCGTAACGCCGGCGGGTCAGGGAAAAACGCGACAGCGATTCGCCCACCAGCGGATGGCGGTCGGTAAAGATATCGATGCTGCGATGCAGCTGGATCGCCGCCTCGATCTCGGGGTCGAACTGGCCCTGCAGGCGCCCTTTGACGAAGTCGCCATACAAACTGCCGAGTAATTGACCGGGGCGCTGGCCGCCGAGGTGTAGATGTGCGAGATAATTCATTCGCGCAGCTTAGCACCGCGCCTCACATATCGTTATAACCCGATATACCGATTAATGCTGATCTCAGATCAAAATCATATTGGTATATCGCGAAATAGCGATTTAAAGTTCGCCTCATCGCGATATAACGTTTTACGGAAAACGAGCACCGCCATGTCCATCGACCTCGACGAAATAATAAAAGCCCTGGCGCACCCAGTACGACGAGACATCCTTATCTGGCTCAAGGACCCGAAGGTCCAGTTCCCCGATCAGACCCACAACCACGAGTACGGCATCTGCGCCGGACAGATCGACCAACGCTGCGGCCTGTCGCAGTCGACCGTCTCCGCACACCTGGCGACCTTGCAGCGGGCGGGCCTGATCAGCAGCCAGAAAGCCGGCCAATGGCACTTTTTCAAACGCAACGAGGATGTGATCCAAGCCTTCCTCGAAGCGCTCACCCAAGAACTCAGCAGCAGACGCTGACAAGGACCCGACAATGCCCCTCTCGCTCCTCATCCTGGCCTTGAGCGCCTTCGCCATCGGCACCACCGAGTTCGTCATCATGGGCCTGCTGCCCGATGTGGCGAACGACCTGGGCGTGTCGATCCCCGGCGCCGGCTGGCTGGTGACCGGCTACGCCCTGGGCGTGGCCATCGGCGCGCCCTTCATGGCCCTGGCCACCGCCAGGCTGCCGCGCAAGGCCGCCCTGGTAGCGTTGATGGGAATTTTCATCGTCGGCAACCTGCTGTGTGCGCTGGCCAGTGACTACGACGTGCTGATGTTCGCCCGTGTGGTCACCGCCCTGTGCCATGGCGCCTTCTTTGGTATCGGTTCGGTGGTCGCGGCAGGCCTGGTGCCCGCCAACAAGCGTGCCTCCGCCGTGGCCCTGATGTTCACCGGCCTGACCCTGGCCAACGTGCTCGGCGTACCGCTGGGCACTGCCCTAGGCCAACAGGCCGGCTGGCGTTCGACCTTCTGGGCGGTGACCCTGATCGGCGTGATTGCCCTGATCGGCCTGATCCGTTTCCTGCCGGCCAAGCATGACGAAGAGAAGCTCGACATGCGCTCGGAACTGGTCGCCCTCAAGGGCGCCGGGATCTGGCTGTCGCTGAGCATGACCGCGCTGTTCTCCGCCTCGGTGTTCACCCTGTTCACCTATGTCGCCCCGCTGCTGGGCGAGGTGACCGGTGTCTCGCCCCAGGGCGTGACCTGGACCCTGGTGCTGATCGGCCTGGGCCTGACCCTGGGCAACATCATCGGCGGCAAGATGGCCGACAAAAGCCTGTCGGGAACCCTGGTCGGCGTGCTGATCGCCATGGCCGTGACCAGCTCCGTGCTGACCTGGACCAGCGTCGCGCTGATCCCCACCGAAGTCACCCTGTTCCTCTGGGCCACCGCCTGCTTCGCCGCGGTGCCAGCCCTGCAGGTCAACGTGGTGACCTTCGGCAAGGCCGCGCCGAATCTGGTGTCCACGCTGAACATCGGCGCCTTCAACATCGGCAACGCCCTGGGCGCCTGGGTCGGGGGCAGCGTCATCGCCCACGGCTACGGCCTGGTCAACGTGCCGCTGGCCGCCGCCGCGCTGGCGGTCCTGGCCCTGCTGGTGACGCTGATTACCTTTCGCCAGGGCGGCAATGCCGAACTGGCTCCTGCGACCAACTGATACGTTCATCTAAAGAAGGGTGTATTTCATGACGACTATTTTCGATCCGATCAAACTCGGCGACCTCGAGCTGGCCAACCGCATCATCATGGCGCCGCTGACCCGCTGCCGCGCCGACGAAGGCCGCGTACCGAACGCGCTGATGGCCGAGTACTACGTGCAACGCGCTTCCGCCGGCCTGATCCTCAGCGAGGCCACCTCGGTGACCCCACTGGGCGTCGGCTACCCGGACACCCCGGGCATCTGGTCCAACGACCAGGTGCGTGGCTGGAGCAACGTGACCAAGGCCGTTCACGGCGCAGGCGGCAAGATCTTCCTGCAACTGTGGCACGTGGGCCGGATTTCCCACCCGAGCTACCTGAACGGCGAAGCGCCGGTCGCGCCAAGCGCCATCCAGCCCAAGGGCCACGTCAGCCTGGTACGCCCGCTGGCGGACTTCCCGACCCCGCGTGCCCTGGAAACCGCTGAGATCGCCGATATTGTCGACGCCTACCGCGTCGGCGCCGAGAACGCCAAGGCCGCCGGTTTCGACGGCGTGGAAATCCATGGCGCCAACGGCTACCTGCTCGACCAGTTCCTGCAAAGCTCCACCAACCAGCGTACCGACCAGTACGGCGGCTCCCTGGAAAACCGTGCACGGCTGATGCTGGAAGTGACTGACGCAGCGATCGAGGTCTGGGGCGCCGGCCGTGTGGGCGTGCACTTGTCCCCGCGTGCCGACCTGCACGACATGGGTGATGAGAACCTCTCGGAAACCTTCACCTACCTCGCTCGCGAGCTGGGCAACCGCGGTATCGCTTTTATCTGCTCCCGCGAGAAAGAAGGCGCCGACAGCCTCGGCCCACAACTGAAAGAAGCCTTCGGCGGCCCCTACATCGCCAACGAACGCTTCACCAAGGACAGCGCCAACGCCTGGCTGGCCAGCGGCAAGGCCGACGCCGTGGCTTTCGGTGTGCCCTTCATCGCCAACCCGGACCTGCCGGCCCGCCTGAAAGCCGATGCGCCGCTGAACGATGCGCGCCCTGAACTGTTCTACGCCAAGGGCCCGGTCGGCTATATCGACTACCCGACGCTGTAAGGCGCTGCAATTAAAAAGCCCCGGACTCGCAAGAGCCGGGGCTTTTTCATGCGCGTTCACCTGTAGGAGCGAAGCTTGCTCGCGATGGTAGTCAACGATAATGCGGTGTGCCTGAAGCTACCCGTTGCCCTTGGGTTTATCGCGAGCAAGCTTCGCTCCTACAAAGGCAGGGCGCGATCAGCCGCGTTTGCGCTGGCCCCAGGCCACGGCCAGGCCGCTGAGGCAGATCACCGCGGTCCCGACTATGGCGAAGCTGTCCGGGGTGTGATCGAAAATCAGGTAGCCGTACATGCCGGCGAACAGGATCTGTCCGTAGCTGAACGGTGCCAGCATCGCCGGCGCGGCATGGCGGAAGGCCTGGGTCAGCAACAGGTGGCCGAGCATGCCACAGGTGCCGAGGCCGATCATGAACAGAGCGTGCCACAAGGTCGGCGTACTCCAGAAAAACGGCAATGCCGCGCTCATGATCAGGCTGTTGAGAATCCCGGTAAGGAAGTTGCTGGTGGTGGGGCTGTCGACACCGCTGAGCTTGCGGGTGAGCAATTGGTAGAAGCCGAAACACAACGCCGAGCACAGCGGCAGCAGGATCGCCGGGGTGAACAAGGCGCCGCCCGGACGAATCACGATCAAGACCCCGACGAAACCGGCCAGCACCGCCAGCCACTGGCTGCGGGTCACCCGCTCGCCCAACAGCGGCACGGACAGCGCGGTGACCAGCAAAGGTGCGAGGAAGTTGACCGCGGTAGCCTCGGCCAGGGGGATATAACGCAGGCCGGTGGTGAAAAACAGGCTGGTGCCGATCAGGCACAAGGCACGCAACAGTTGCAGGCCAGGCCGCTTGGTACGCACCACGGCGGAAAAACCGCTGCGCGGCACGAACACCACCAGCATCAACAGCGTGTGCACCACATACCGGGCCCAGACCACCATGACGATGGGGTAGAACCCGGACAGGTATTTGGACAGGGTGTCATGACTGGCGAACAGCAAAACCGCTAGGCAAATCAGTGCTATACCTTTTACCGGCTGCTCGGCGCCCTTGTAAGCCGCGGTACTCACACTCATTCACATACTCGCAACAATTTCCCTACAAAATACGTAGCTCGCTATCTATCAAGATAAAGTCGGCACGTATATAAAGGCATCCCGGTAAGCCGTGACGAATGAAACATCGCGTTTTATAACGCGCAAACGTTGACATCTGCAGACGTAATTCCGCATTTTGTCTCAATTACGCAGGCTGGGACTCAGGCGCAGCATGTCCAATCCGGTATCGATCCAGCGCTCCGCTTCCTTATGGAGTTCGAAACTGTCCGGCGCCAACAGCCACTGATAAAGAATGCCATCAATATAGGCGTGGATACTGATGGCCGCCCGGGCAGTATCGAGATTCTCGGGTAGCTGCCCCCGCTTCACGGCATTGCGCAACCCCAGCTCGATATGCACGTTGCAATCCAGGCTGGCCGCGCGACGCTGGCGCCGCAAGTCGCACATTTCATCGGTGAATTCGCACTTGTGAAACAAAATCTCATTAATGCGTCGGGTTTTCGGGTCCAGGGCAATTTGATGAAACAAATGAATCAGCAGCTTGCGCATGCACCCCAGCGGATCGACTTCCTCTTCGCTCTCACTCGCCTTGGCCATTTCATCCAGCGGCTCGCGCAATGTATCGAGCATGGCCTGCACCAGATCCGCCTTGTTACTGAAGTGCCAGTAAATAGCTCCACGCGTGACACCGGCCAACGCCGCGATATCGGCCAGGGTGGTACGCGCCACACCGCGCTCGTAGAAGGCTTTTTCGGCCGCCTCGAGTATCTGTTTGCGGGTTTCTTGAGCTTCCTCTTTGGTACGACGGACCATGGCAGTAAACCTCGATCAGGATGCTTCAGCGATGCATGAAGCTCATCTGAATAAATATGGAACGGCATCTCGGGTGCCGTTTTCCCAACCTACAATTCGACACTTGCAACGACTTTTGTAACCGAATGGGTACGTCGCCAAGGTATTTACAAACAACCATGAACGTAAGTATATTCCTTAGCAAGCTACTTATCCACTCAGCACTCGTTTTTTACCCTTCCACTTTTCGAGTGCGCATTTTGCGCGCCTGACCCGAGGATCTTCATGCAACTCAAGCCAGCTGTTACCGCTCTGGTCACTGCCGTCGCCCTGGCATCGCTGCTCAGCGGATGTAAAAAGGAAGAGGCGGCTCCCGCCCCACAAGCCCCTCAGGTCGGCGTAGTCACCCTGCAACCTCAAGCCTTTACCCTGACGTCCGAGCTTCCAGGGCGCACCACTGCGTTCCGGATCGCCGAGGTCCGTCCTCAGGTCAACGGCATCATTCTCAAGCGTCTGTTCAAGGAAGGCGGCGACGTCAAGGAAGGTCAGCAGCTCTACCAGATCGATCCGTCGGTCTATGAGTCGACCCTCAAGAGCGCCCAGGCCAACCTGCAATCGACCAAGTCGATCTCCGATCGCTACAAGCAACTGGTCGACGAACAAGCCGTAAGCCGCCAGGAATACGACACCGCCGTCGCCAACCGCCTGCAATCGGAAGCCGCGCTGCAGAGCGCCCAGATCGACCTGCGCTACACCAAGGTGCTGTCGCCGATCTCCGGGCGTATCGGCCGCTCTTCGGTCACCGAAGGCGCATTGGTCAGCAACGGTCAATCCGCCGCCATGGCAACCATCCAGCAACTCGATCCGATCTACGTCGACGTCACCCAGTCGTCGGTCGAACTGCTCGAGCTGCGCCGCGAACTGGAAAGCGGTCGCCTGCAGAAGGCCGGCGACAACGCCGCCAAGGTCAAGCTGACCCTGGAAGACGGCAGCCAGTACAAGCTCGACGGCAAGCTGGAGTTCTCCGAAGTGTCGGTCGACGAAACCACCGGTTCCGTGACCCTGCGCGCAGTGTTTCCGAACCCGGAACACACCCTGCTGCCTGGCATGTTCGTGCACGCGCAACTGCAGGCCGGCGTGAATGCCGCGGCGATCCTCGCCCCGCAACAAGGCGTGACCCGCGACCTCAAGGGCACACCGACCGCGCTGGTGGTTGGCCCGGACAACAAGGTTGAACTGCGTCAGCTCAAGGCCAGCCGCACCGTCGGCAACCAGTGGCTGATCGAGGACGGCCTGAAGGCCGGTGATCGCCTGATCACCGAAGGGCTGCAATTCGTCCGACCTGGCGTCGAAGTCAAAGCCAGCGAAGCGACCAACGTTCCAGCAAAAAACCCGGCCACTGCACAGGCAACTGACAAAGCTGCAGGCGGCAAAGGGGAGTAAACCATGTCGAAATTTTTTATCGACCGTCCGATTTTCGCCTGGGTAATCGCCCTGGTGATCATGCTGGTCGGGGCTCTATCGATCCTCAAATTGCCGATCAACCAATACCCGAGCATCGCGCCACCAGCGATCGCCATCTCCGTGACCTACCCAGGCGCTTCCGCACAGACCGTGCAGGACACCGTGGTCCAGGTCATCGAGCAGCAGCTCAACGGTATCGACAACCTGCGTTATGTGTCCTCGGAAAGTAACTCCGACGGCAGCATGACCATTACCGCGACCTTCGAGCAGGGCACCAACTCGGACACCGCGCAGGTTCAGGTGCAGAACAAGCTGAACCTGGCCACCCCGCTGCTGCCGCAAGAAGTACAGCAACAGGGTATCCGCGTAACCAAGGCGGTGAAGAACTTCCTGTTGGTGATCGGTGTGGTTTCCGAGGACGGCAGCATGTCCAAGGACGACCTCTCGAACTACATCGTGTCCAACATGCAGGACCCGATCTCGCGAACCGCAGGCGTGGGTGACTTCCAGGTGTTCGGTGCCCAGTACGCCATGCGTATCTGGCTCGACCCGGCCA
This sequence comes from Pseudomonas sp. GW460-12-10-14-TSB1, assembly GCF_017349775.1. NCBI lineage: Bacteria > Pseudomonadati > Pseudomonadota > Gammaproteobacteria > Pseudomonadales > Pseudomonadaceae > Pseudomonas > Pseudomonas sp. GW460-12-10-14-TSB1. The sequence continues at coordinate 5,745 of NZ_JACNAC010000089.1, read as the reverse complement.
AGCTGAACAACTTCAACCTGACTCCGGTCGACGTGAAAACCGCCGTGGCGGCGCAGAACGTCCAGGTGTCGTCCGGCCAGATCGGTGGTTTGCCAGCCCTGCCAGGCCAGCAACTGAACGCCACCATCATCGGCAAGACCCGCCTGCAGACTGCCGAGCAGTTCAAGGCCATCCTGCTGAAGGTCAACGCGGACGGCTCGCAAGTGCGCCTGGGCGATGTCGCCGATGTCGCCCTGGGTGGTGAAAACTACTCCGTCAGTGCCCAGTTCAACGGTGCCCCGGCTTCCGGCCTGGCCGTGAAACTGGCCAACGGCGCCAACGCCCTGGACACCGCCAAGGCCCTGCGCAAGACCATCAGCGACCTGGAGCCGTTCTTCCCGGAAGGGATGAAAGTGGTCTTCCCGTACGACACCACCCCTGTGGTGACCGAGTCGATCAAGGGTGTGGTCGAGACCCTGGTCGAAGCGATCGTGCTGGTGTTCCTGGTGATGTTCCTGTTCCTGCAGAACTTCCGCGCCACCGTCATCACCACCATGACTGTTCCGGTGGTGTTGCTGGGTACCTTCGGTATCCTCGCGGCCGCCGGGTTCAGCATCAACACCCTGACCATGTTCGGCATGGTGCTGGCCATCGGCTTGCTGGTGGACGACGCCATCGTCGTGGTGGAAAACGTCGAGCGGGTGATGGCCGAGGAAGGCCTGTCGCCCAAGGAAGCGACCAAGAAGTCCATGGGCCAGATCCAGGGCGCCCTGGTCGGTATTGCCCTGGTACTGTCGGCGGTACTGCTGCCGATGGCGTTCTTCAGCGGTTCCACCGGTGTGATCTACAAGCAGTTCTCGATCACCGTGGTCTCGGCCATGGCCCTGTCGGTACTGGTTGCCCTGATCTTCACCCCGGCCCTGTGCGCCACCATGCTCAAGGCTATTCCCCACGGCGAACACGCCGCGCCGAAACGCGGCTTCTTCGGCTGGTTCAACCGTACCTTCGACCGCAGCGTCAAAAGCTACGAGCGTGGCGTGGGCAACATCCTGCGGCACAAGGCGCCTTACCTGCTGGCCTACGCGCTGATCGTGGTCGGCATGATCTGGCTGTTCGCCCGTATCCCGACTGCGTTCCTTCCGGAAGAAGACCAGGGCGTACTGTTCGCCCAGGTACAGACCCCGGCCGGTTCCAGTTCGGAGCGGACCCAGGTGGTAGTCGATGAAATGCGCGCCTACCTGCTGGACAAGGAAAAGGACACCGTGGCCTCGGTCTTCACCGTGAACGGCTTCAACTTCGCCGGTCGTGGCCAGAGTTCGGGCATGGCGTTCATCATGCTCAAGCCGTGGGACGAACGCTCCGTGGAAAACAGCGTGTTCAACCTGGCCGCCCGGGCCCAGCAGCACTTCTTCACCTTCCGCGATGCGATGGTGTTCGCCTTCGCCCCGCCGGCGGTACTGGAGCTGGGTAACGCCACCGGTTTCGACGTGTTCCTGCAGGACCGCGCCGGTATCGGCCACGAGAAACTGATGGAAGCCCGCAACCAGTTCCTCGGCATGGCGGCGCAGAGCAAGGTCCTGTCCCAGGTGCGTCCGAACGGCCTGAACGACGAGCCGCAGTACCAGCTGGAAATCGATGACGAGAAGGCCAGCGCCCTGGGTGTGACCATCTCCGACATCAACAACACCCTGTCGATTGCCCTGGGTAGTAGCTACGTCAACGACTTCATCGACCGCGGTCGGGTGAAGAAGGTGTACATCCAGGGTCAGCCTAACGCTCGCATGAGCCCCGAGGACCTGAAGAAGTGGTACGTGCGCAATAGCGCCGGGACCATGGTGCCGTTCGCCTCCTTCGCCAAGGGCACGTGGATCTACGGTTCGCCGAAACTGGCCCGTTACAACGGCGTGGAAGCGGTGGAAGTCCTGGGTGCCCCCGCACCGGGCTACAGTACCGGTGAAGCCATGGCCGAAGTCGAAGCCATCGCCAAGAAGCTGCCGGCCGGTGTCGGTATCTCCTGGACCGGTCTGTCCTACGAGGAACGTCTGTCGGGCTCGCAAGCGCCTGCGCTGTACGCCTTGTCGCTGCTGATGGTGTTCCTGTGTCTGGCGGCGCTGTATGAAAGCTGGTCGATTCCGATCGCGGTCATGCTGGTGGTACCGCTGGGGATCATCGGTGCGCTGATGGCGACCAGCCTGCGCGGCCTGTCCAACGACGTGTACTTCCAGGTGGGTCTGTTGGTGACCATCGGTCTGGCGGCGAAAAACGCCATTCTGATCGTCGAGTTCGCCAAGGAACTGCACGAACAGGGCCGCAGCCTGGTGGACGCAGCGATCGAAGCCTGCCGCATGCGTCTGCGTCCGATCGTCATGACCTCCCTGGCCTTCGTGCTTGGTGTGGTACCGCTGGCCATCTCCACCGGCGCCGGCTCGGGTAGCCAGCATGCGATCGGTACCGGGGTAATTGGCGGTATGCTCACCGCGACTGTCCTGGCGATATTCTGGGTACCTTTGTTCTTCGTCACCGTGTCCAAGATGGGCCGCCGCAAGGCAGACGAAGCGGAAACTACTGAAACTCCTGAAGAGGCTGGCCAATGAGCAAGTCGCTACTCTCCCTCGCAATCACCGCCGCCGTGCTGAGTGGTTGCTCGCTGATACCGGATTATCAGCAGCCGCAAGCGCCGGTCGCGGCGCAATACCCGCAAGGGCCGGCCTATTCGCCTGCGGAGGCTGCCAACCAGGCAGCCGCCGAACAGGGCTGGCGGCAGTTCTTCCATGACCCTGCCCTGCAGCAGCTGATCCAGACCGCGCTGGTGAACAACCGTGACCTGCGGGTCGCGGCGCTGAATATCGACGCCTACGCCGCGCAGTACCAGATCCAGCGCGCGGACCTGTTCCCGGCGATTTCGGCCACCGGCAGCGGCAGCCGTCAACGTACCCCGGCACGGATGTCGCAGACCGGTGAAGCGGCCATCTCCAGCCAGTACTCGGCAACCCTGGGTATCAGCGCTTATGAGCTGGACCTGTTCGGTCGCGTTCGCAGCTTGAGCGAGCAGGCCTTGCAGACCTACTTCTCCAGCGAAGAAGCCCGGCGCAGTACGCAGATCAGCCTGGTGGCCAGCGTGGCCAACGCCTACCTGACCTGGCAGGCCGACAAGGAACTGCTGAAGCTGACCCAGGACACCCTGGCGGCCTACGAGGAGAGCTACCGCCTCACCTCGCGCAGCAACGAAGTCGGCGTGGCCTCGGCCCTGGACCTGAGCCAGGCGCGGACCTCGGTGGAAAACGCCCGGGTGCAACTGGCGCGTTATACCCGCCAGGTGGCCCAGGACGAAAACAGCCTGACCCTGCTGCTGGGTACTTCGATTCCGGCCAACCTGCCGAGCGCGCAGCCGTTGTCGGCCGACCTGCTCAGCGAGTTGCCGGCCGGCCTGCCGTCGGAACTGCTGCAACGCCGTCCGGACATCCTCGCCGCCGAGCACAACCTGAAAGCCGCCAACGCCAGTATTGGCGCGGCACGTGCGGCGTTCTTCCCAAGCATCAGCCTGACGGCCAATGCCGGGACCTTGAGCCCGGACATGGGCGGCCTGTTCAAGGGTGGCTCGGGCACCTGGTCGTTCGCGCCGCAGATCAATATCCCGATCTTCAACGCCGGCAGCCTGCGCGCCAGCCTGGATTACTCGAAAATCCAGAAAGACATCAACGTGGCGCAGTACGAGAAGTCCATCCAGACCGCCTTCCAGGAAGTCTCCGATGGCCTGGCCGCACGTCAGACCTACAACCAGCAGTTGCAGGCCCAGCGTGACTTCGTCAACGCCAACCAGGACTACTACCGTCTGGCCGAGCGTCGCTACCGCATCGGTGTCGACAGCAACCTGACCTTCCTCGACGCCCAGCGCTCGCTGTTCAGCGCGCAGCAAGCGTTGATCACCGACCGGCTTGCGCAGCTGACCAGCGAGGTCAACCTGTACAAGGCCCTGGGTGGCGGTTGGAACGAGCAAGGTTCGCAGAAAGCGGAAGTGAGCAAAGAAGCACCGCCACTGAAGCTGTTCTGAGTGCATGACGCTTGAAAAAAGCCCACCTTTCGGTGGGCTTTTTTATGGGCCGAAGACGGCCGTCACTTGTGTTCGTTAATCGCCCAAAACCCGCCAAGGCCAATTGAACAGGGCCGTTGATCCAACGCACCATTCCCCGCACCTACAAAAACCAATAACAACAGGTTCGTCATCATGACCCCGCGCCCTGCCCGCTCCGGCTGATTCCGTTCCATCCACCCTCCCGGTTTCAACCTTGTCTGCAACCTGACGTTGCGGCAGCGCCCTGCCTCATCCCTAACAATTAGAGAGCCCGATCCATGAAGCCATCCATTCGCACTCCCTACTCCCTGCTGCCTGGCCTGCTGGCTGTCAGCGTCGCCGGCACGGCCCTGCCGGTCATGGCCGCGGAGTCCGGCTTTCTCGAAGACGCCAAGGTCAACCTGAACCTGCGCAACTTCTACATCAACCGCAACTTCACCAACCCGGGCAAGAGCCAGGGCAAGGCTGAAGAATGGACCCAGAGCTTCATCCTCGACGCCAAGTCCGGCTTCACCCAGGGCACCGTCGGTTTCGGCATGGACGTGCTGGGGCTGTACTCGCTGAAGCTCGATGGCGGCAAGGGCACCGGCGGCACCCAACTGCTGCCCCTGGATCACGACGGGCGTCCGGCCGACCACTTCGGCCGCACGGGCGTGGCGTTCAAGGCGCGCCTGTCGCAGACCGAAGTGAAGGTCGGCGAATGGATGCCGGTGCTGCCGATCCTGCGCTCGGACGACGGTCGTTCCCTGCCCCAGACCTTTCGCGGCGGCCAGATCACCTCGAAGGAAATTGACGGCCTGACGCTCTACGGCGGCCAGTTCCGCGCCAACAGCCCGCGTGACGACAGCAGCATGAGCGACATGTCGATGACCGGCAAAGCGGCCTTCACCTCCGACCGTTTCAACTTCCAGGGCGGCGAATACAGCTTCAACGACAAGCGCACCCAGGTCGGCGTGTGGAACGCCCAGCTCAAGGACATCTACAGCCAGCAATACCTCAACCTGATCCACAGCCAGCCGCTGGGCGACTGGACCCTGGGCGCCAACATCGGCTTCTTCTACGGCAAGGAGGATGGCAGCGCCCGCGCCGGCGACCTGGACAACAAGACCTGGTCGGGCCTGTTCTCGGCCAAGTACGGCGGCCACACCTTCTACGTCGGCCTGCAGAAACTCACCGGCGACAATGCCTGGATGCGCGTCAACGGCACCAGCGGCGGCACCCTGGCCAACGACAGCTACAACGCCAGCTACGACAACGCCCAGGAAAGATCCTGGCAACTGCGTCATGACTACAACTTCGTCGCTGTCGGCGTCCCCGGCCTGACCCTGATGAACCGCTACATCAAGGGCGACAACGTGCACACCGGCACCATCACCGATGGCAAGGAATGGGGACGCGAGAGCGAGCTGGCCTACACCGTGCAAAGCGGCACGCTGAAGAACCTCAACGTCAAATGGCGCAACTCGACCATGCGCCGCGACTTCAGCACCAACGAGTTCGACGAGAACCGCCTGATCATCAGCTACCCGATCAGCCTGCTGTAAGCCCCTCGGCTCGGCGTCGCCAGAACCAAGGCCAGCCCCGTTCCCCGGGGCTGGCCTTGCTTTTTGTAGGAGCGAAGCTTGCTCGCGATGATCGTCAACGATGACGCGTTCTTGCTGGCTAAACGCGGTGTTCTCAGGTGTATCGCGAGC
>NZ_JACNAC010000088.1:0-19169 GCF_017349775.1 Pseudomonas sp. GW460-12-10-14-TSB1 | reverse complement strand
AATCTGAGCCAGGAGGCGATCGAACGCATCGTCGCCAGCGTTCCCGGCGGCCTGGCCAATGTGCAGGATATCTACGCCCTGGCACCGTTGCAGGCCGGCATCCTCTACCACCATATCGCCGCCAGCCAGGGCGACCCCTATGTGCTGCAGGCGCAGTTCGCCTTTGCCAGCCCGGAGCGCCTGGCGGCCTTTGTCCTGGCCTTGCAGGCGGTGATCGAGCGCCAGGATATCCTGCGCAGCTCGGTGCATTGGCAAGGGCTGGAGGAACCGGTGCAGGTGGTCTGGCGCCAGGCTCCGCTGGTCTGTGAAGCAGTGGCCGTGGACGGCGCGGAAGGCGATGTACTGGACCAGCTGCGGGCGCGCTTCGACCCGCGCCGGCATCGCCTGGACCTCGGCCAGGCGCCGCTGCTGCGCCTGGTGCATGCCCATGACCTGGTCAACGGGCGGGTGGTGGCGCTGTTGCTGTTCCATCACCTGGTGATGGACCACATCGCCCTGGAAGTGCTGCAACAGGAGATGCAGGCCTGGCTGCTGGGCGAGGGCGAGCACTTGGGGGCGGCGGTGCCGTACCGCAACTACGTGGCCCAGACCCGCCTGGGCATCGGCGAGCAGGAACACGAAGCCTTCTTCCGCGCGCTGCTGGCGGACTTCGACGAGCCGACCCGGCCGTTCGCCCTGCCGGCCCGGGAGCAGGGCGGCGACACCGAAGAGGCGCGCCTGGCCCTCGATGCCGGCCTGAGCCGGCGCCTGCGGGCCCAGGCCCGGCAGTTGGGCATCAGCGCCGCGAGCCTGATGCACCTGGCCTGGGGGCAGCTGTTGAGCCGGGTGTCCAACCAGCCATCGGTGGTGTTCGGCACCGTGCTGCTCGGGCGTATGCAGGGCGGCGAAGGCGCGGAGCGGGCGCTGGGGGTGTTCATCAATACCCTGCCGCTGCGGGTCGAGCTGGGCGGGCAGGCGGTGCGCAGCGCAGCGCTGGCCACCCATGAGCGCCTGACTCAATTGCTCAGCCACGAACATGCGCCCTTGGCCCTGGTGCAGCGTTGCAGCGCGGTGGCGCCGGCCACGCCCTTGTTCAGCACTTTGCTCAACTACCGTCACAGCGCCCCGGCGGCGCTCGATGCGAGCCCGGCGACGACGGCCTGGCAGGGCATGCAACTGCTCAAGGCCGAAGAGCGCACCAACTACCTGTTGACCCTGAGCATCGATGACCTGGGCGAGGACTTCAGCCTGACCGCCCTGACCCTGCCGGGCATCGGTGCCCAGCGTATCTGCGGTTATATGCAGTGTGTCCTGGAAAACCTGGTGCAGGCCCTGGAGCAGGCGCCGCAGACGCCAGTCGAAGCCCTGGCGATCCTTTCCGATGAGGAGCGGCATCAGCTGCTGGAAGGCTTCAATGCCACGGCGCGGGAATTCCCCGAGGAACAGACGGTGGATCGGCTGTTCGAAGCCCAGGCCCAGGCCCACCCCGAGGCCACCGCCGCGGTGCATGGCCAGCAGTCGCTGAGTTATGGCGAACTGAATGCGCGGGCCAACCGCTTGGCCCATTACCTGATGGGCCTGGGGGTGAAGCCGGGGGACAGCGTGGCGATCCTGCTGGAGCGTTCCCTGGACCTGCTGGTCAGCCAGCTGGCCATCAGCAAGTGCGCAGCCGTCTATGTGCCGCTGGACAACCACGCGCCGGCCGAGCGCCAGGCCTTCATGCTCGAGGACAGCCAGGCGCTGTTGCTGTTGACCCGCAGTGGCGAACTCTTGGCCCGCCCGGTGCGCCGGGTCGAGCTGGACCGGCTGAACCTCGCCGACCAGCCGCAGCACAACCCGCAGCTGGCGCAGTCCGCCGAGGCGGTGGCGTACATCATGTACACCTCGGGCTCCACCGGCACCCCCAAGGGCGTGCTGGTGCCACACCGTGGCATTACCCGGCTGGTGCTGAACAACGGCTATGCCGATTTCAACCCGCGGGACCGGGTGGCGTTCGCCTCCAACCCGGCGTTCGACGCCAGCACCATGGACGTCTGGGGCGCCTTGCTCAATGGCGGCCAGGTGCAGGTGATCGACCATTACACCCTGCTCGATCCCGAGCGCTTCGGCGCGGCGCTCAAGGCCGGCGCCAGCACTGTGCTGTTCGTCACCACGGCGCTGTTCAACCAGTATGTACAGCTGATTCCCGATGCCCTCAAGGGCCTGCGGATGCTCCTGTGCGGCGGCGAGCGGGCCGACCCGGCGGCGTTCCGGCGCTTGCTGGCCCAGGCCCCGGCGTTGCGCCTGGTGCATTGCTACGGCCCCACCGAAACCACCACCTACGCCACCACGTATGAGGTCAAGGCGCTGGCGGCGGATGCGGAAAGCGTGCCGGTGGGCCGGCCGATCTCCAACACCCGGGTGTATGTGCTCGACGCCCGGCAACAGCCGGTGCCGGTGGGCGTGGTGGGGGAGATCTACATTGGCGGCCATGGGGTGGCCAAGGGTTACCTGAACCGCGCGCAACTGAGCGCCGAGAAGTTTCTCCCTGATCCTTTCAGCCCACAGCCGCAGCGCCTGATGTACCGCACCGGCGACCTCGGGCGCTGGAACGAGCAGGGCCTGCTGGAGTGCATCGGGCGCAACGACGACCAGGTGAAGATCCGCGGCTACCGCATCGAGCTGGGGGAAATCGAAGCGCGCCTGGCCACCTGCCCGGGCGTCAAGGAGGTGGTGGTACTGGCTCGCGAGGGCGCGCCGGGGGACAAGCGCCTGGTGGCCTACTGCACCGCCCGGGCCGCCGAGCCCGCGCTGGCCATCGAGCGGCTGCGGGGCTATCTGCAAGGCCAACTGCCGGACTACATGGTGCCTTCGGCCTATGTGCTGCTGGAGCGACTGCCACTGACCGCCAACGGCAAGGTGGATCGCAAGGCGCTGCCGGCGCCGCAACTGGAGGCTTTGGTGCAGGGTGAATACCAGGCACCCGCCAGCGCGCTGGAACAGACCCTGGCCCAGGCCTGGGCCGAGGTGCTGAAGCTGGAACGGGTCGGGCGCCACGACAGTTTCTTCGAGCTGGGCGGGCACTCGTTGCTGGCGATCCGCCTGGTCACCCTGCTGCAACAGGCCGACCTGCACATCACCCTGGCCGAGCTGTTCGAGCATGCCAGCGTCGCCGCCATCGCCGCCTTGCTCAGCCAGCGTGGGGGCGCCCCGCAACCGCAGCAGCAGACACTGATCCCGGTGCGTACCGGCGGCAGCCAGCCGCCGTTGTTCCTGGTCCATGAGTTCAGTGGCCTGGATCTGTACTTCCCGGCGCTGGGCAAGCATATCGCCGGCGACTTCCCGATCTACGGCTTGCCGGGCGTTGCGCTTGGGCAGCCACAGTTGCACACCATGCAGTGCCTGGCCACGCGCCTGGTGGGGATCATCCGCGAGGTGCAGGCCGAAGGGCCGTATCGCCTGGCGGGCTGGTCGTTCGGCGGGGTGCTGGCCTACGAGATCGCCCAGCAACTGATCGGCCAGGACCAGGTGGTGGAATTCCTAGGCCTGATCGACAGCTACGTGCCGCGCCTGACCGACCAGGGCAAGGCGCGCTGGTCCGGCGACAACGCGCTGAAGCTGCACCTGCTGCTGCAATGCAGCCTGTACTGGAAGGCCCAGGGCGCGGCCGGTAGCGCGGCCCTGGCGCGCCTCGACCCACTGCACCAGGAACTGGACGGGCTGGACTTCTCCACGTTGCTGCAACGCTGCCGCGACCAGCAGCTGCTGTACCCGGACATGGCCGCGGCGTCGGATGCCGACCTGCTGGGCTTCCTCGAACGCGAGGTGGGCCATGGCCATGCCCTGGCGCATTACAGCCTGTTCGCGCTGGACCTGCCGGTGTACCTGTTCTGCGCCGAGGAGCGGCCGACCGAGCTGTCGCGGCGCAGCCAGCTGCTGGGTTGGGACCAGGTGCTGGCGGCGGATCGCCTGCGGGCGATCCCGGTGCCGGGGGATCACCAGAGCATGATGCAGGCGCCGCATATCCAGGTGCTGGGCCAGGCCATCAGCCAGGCCGTACAGGCCTCGGCGGCGGAGCGCGCGGCGGCGTCGCCAGTGCCGCTTTATCAGCCGTTGCTGAGGATCCAGAGCGGCCGCGCCGGGCAGGTGCCGATCTTCTGTGTGCCGGGGGCTGGCGACAGCGTCACCGGCTTTATCGGCCTGACCGAAGCCCTGGGCCCGGACTGGCCGATCCTCGGCCTGCAACCCCGGGGCCTGGAAGGCAACGCGGTGCCTCACAGTCGGGTCGAGAGCGCGGCCGCCCATTACCTGAACGCGCTGGAGCAGCTGTACCCCGAGGGGCCGCTGCACCTGGTCGGGCATTCCTTCGGCGGCTGGGTGGTGTACGAAATGGCCACGCTGTTGCAGGCCAAGGGGCGTGAGGTGGCGTCCCTGACCCTGATCGACAGCGAGTCTCCCGGCGGCAACGGCGTGGTCGGCAAGGCCTACACCACCTCGGCGGCCTTGCAGCGCCTGATCGAGAGCCTGCAACTGGCCTCGGGCAAGTCCTTAGGCGTTGATCCGCGGGCGTTGGCCATGCAGGACGATGCCACTCAACTGGAGCAGTTGCATGCCGGCATGGTCCGCGTCGGCCTGCTGTCACCGCGCTCCACGCCCGAGACGATCCTGGGCACGGTCCGCACCTTCGCCAGCGCCCTGCGCACCCTCTACCAGCCGCGCCGGCGCTACCAGGGCCGGGCGCGCCTGGTGCTGGCGGACGATCCGACCCTGGATGCCGCCGGCAACCAGCGGGAGCAGCGGGCGATGGCCGAGGGCTGGCGCCAGCAGGTGGGCGAACTGGAGGTCTGGCACGGCCCGGGCAACCATTTCAGCCTGCTCAAGGCGCCCAATGTGGCGCGCCTGGCGGCCTGGTGGCACGAGGGCTTGTCGCTGGCGACCGGGGAGCAGGTGTCATGAGGGGCGCGGGCCCGCCCGGGCAGCCGGGCAACGGGCTATGGATGGGTTCGGCCGCCGGCTCCACGGCTGGCTGAACCCGCTGGGTTTATCGGGAAGCACCGCTCATGACGGCAATAGGGTGCTTCGCACAGTGAGGCCCGGCAGCCGCCGGGTTCACCCTCAACGGATTTGTGGTCACCTATGGAAAAGTCGAAGTTTCGCAAAATCGCTATGGGGTTGGCGCTGGTCGTGGTGACCGGTTTGGTTTTCTACGCGGTGCGGGCGCCGGCGCAGGCGCCGCAGTACCTGACCGCCAAGGTCGAACGCAGCGATATCGAGAACGCGGTGCTGGCCTCGGGTCTGCTCGAAGGCATCAAGCAGGTGGATGTCGGCGCCCAGGTGTCCGGGCAGCTGAAGTCGCTCAAGGTCAAGCTCGGCGACAAGGTGAAGAAGGGCCAGTGGCTGGCGGAAATCGACCCGCTGGTGCTGCAGAACACCTTGCGCCAGGCCCAGGTCGACGAGGAAAACCTGCAGGCGCAACGGCGCGCCACCATCGCCCAGCTCAAGGAAACCAAGTCGATCTACGAGCGCTACCTGGGCTTGCAGGAAGACGCGGCGATCTCCAAGCAGGAGTTCGAGACCGCCACCGCCAACTATGAGGTGCAGCGCGCCAACCTGTTGTCCCTGGATGCGCAGATCAAGAACGCGCATATCCAGATCGACACCGCCAAGGTCAACCTGGCCTATACCCGCATCGTCGCGCCCATCGACGGCGACGTGGTGGGCATCGTCACCCAGGAAGGCCAGACCGTGATCGCCAACCAGCTGGCGCCGGTGCTGCTCAAGCTGGCCGACCTCGACACCATGACCGTCAAGGCCCAGGTCTCGGAGGCCGACGTGATCCATATCAGCCCCGGCCAGGAGGTGTACTTCACCATTCTCGGCGAGGACCGGCGCTACTACGGCAAGTTGCGCGGCACTGAGCCTGCGCCGCAGAACTTCCTCGACACCCCGCCCGCCGGCACGCCGAAACAGACCACCGCGGTGTTCTACAACGCGCTGTTCGATGTGCCCAACCCCGATCATCGCCTGCGGATTTCCATGACCGCCCAGGTGCGCATCGTGCTCGACACCGCCAAGGATGTGCTGACGGTGCCGGTGGCCGCGCTGGGCCCGCGCAACAACGATGGCAGCTTCCCGGTGCGGGTCCTCGACGCCAAGGGCCAGGCCCAGTCACGCAACGTGCAGACCGGCATCAACAACAACGTCAAGGTGCAGATCAAGGACGGCCTGGCCGAAGGCGACCGGGTGGTGATCGGCGATCCGCTGCCGGCCGTGGCGGGGGCCTGACCATGACTCAGCCCCAGTCTCAACCCCTGCTGGAACTCAAGGGCATCAGCCGCAGTTTCATGGCTGGCGAGCGCGAGTTCATGGCCCTCAAGCACATCGACCTGAGGATCGAGGCCGGCGAGATGGTGGCGATCACCGGGGCTTCGGGTTCCGGCAAGTCGACCCTGATGAACATCCTCGGCTGCCTCGACTACGCCACCGGCGGCAGCTACCGGATCAACGGCCAGGAAACCCGCGACCTCGACGACCAGGCCCTGGCGGAGTTGCGCCGCGACTACTTCGGTTTCATCTTCCAGCGTTACCACCTGCTGCCGCACCTGAGCGCCATGCACAACGTCGAGATGCCGGCGATCTATGCCGGCACCGCCGAGGCCAAGCGCCACGGCCGGGCCCGCGAATTGCTGGCGCGGCTAGGGCTGACCGGGCACCTGGGCCATCGGCCGAGCCAGCTGTCCGGCGGCCAGCAGCAGCGGGTGAGTATCGCCCGGGCCTTGATGAACGGCGGCGAAGTGATACTCGCCGACGAACCCACCGGCGCTCTGGACACCGCCAGCGGCAAGGAGGTGATGAATATCCTGCTGGAGCTGCATGCCCTCGGGCACACGGTGATCATCGTCACCCACGACCCCAAGGTCGCGGCCAATGCCGAGCGGATCATCGAGGTGCGCGACGGTGAGATCCTCAGCGACCAGGCCAATGTCCGCGAGGGCGCCCAGGCACCCGGCAAGCCGCCGGTGGCCCTCGAGGGCAATGGCGCGCGGCGCCTGGTGGCCAGCCTGGGGCTGTTCCGCGAGGCCTTCAACATGGCCTGGGTGGCGCTGATTTCCCACCGCATGCGCACCTTGCTGACCATGCTCGGGATCGTCATCGGCATCACCTCGGTGGTGTCGATCTCGGCCATCGGCGAGGGCGCCAAGCGCTATGTGCTCAAGGACATCCAGGCCATCGGCAGCAACACCATCGATATCTATTCCGGCACCAGCTTCGGCGACAGCCGGGCGACGGCCATCGAGACCCTGGTGCCGGCCGATGTCGCGGCCCTCAACCAGCTGTATTACGTCGACAGCGCCACCCCGGTGGTGGGGCGCAACATGTTGCTGCGCTACCGCAATATCGACCTCGACGCCCAGGTCAACGGCGTCAGCGACCAGTACTTCCAGGTGCGCGGGCTGAAGCTGGCGGCCGGCATCGCCTTCAGCGAAAGCGACGCCCGGCGCCAGGCCCAGGTGGTGGTCATCGACCACAATACCCGCCACCGCCTGTTCGGCCCCGGGGAAGATCCCCTGGGCCAGGTGATCCTGGTGGGCAACCTGCCGTGCACAGTGATTGGCGTAACCGCGGAGAACAAGAACATGTTCGCCGCGAGCAAGGCGCTGAATGTCTGGGTGCCCTATGAAACCGCGGCCGGGCGCCTGCTTGGCCAGCGCTACCTGGACAGCATCACGGTGCGGATCAAGGACGGCCAGCCGAGCAAGGTGGTGGAAGACAACGTCACCAAGCTGATGCTGCAACGCCACGGCACCAAGGACTTCTTCACCAACAACCTGGACAGCATCATGCAGACGGTGCAGAAGACCAGCCGCTCCCTGGCGCTGCTGCTGTCGCTGATCGCGGTGATTTCCCTGGTGGTCGGCGGCATCGGCGTGATGAACATCATGCTGGTGTCGGTCACCGAGCGCACCCGCGAGATTGGCATCCGCATGGCGGTGGGCGCGCGCCAGTCGGACATCCGCCAGCAGTTCCTGGTGGAGGCGGTGATGGTCTGCCTGATCGGCGGGATGATCGGCATCACCCTGTCCTACGCCATCGGCTACCTGTTCTCGCTGTTCGTCAAGGAATGGGAAATGGTGTTTTCCATGGCCTCGATCGTCACCGCGTTCGCCTGCTCGACCCTGATCGGCATCGTCTTCGGCTTCGTGCCGGCGCGCAACGCCGCGCGGCTGGACCCGATCGAGGCGCTGGCGCGGGACTGACGTGCATTACCCGCACAGGCCAAGCCTGGGCGGGCCAGGCTACCGGCAACCGAGCGAAAAAGGCTGTGGTTGCGTCCACGGAATATGGCAAAAGGCCTGTTTTCCCCACGCAAAGCAGCGTAGTTTACGCGTCACAATTACAAGGACGTTTGGGGTCGCGAGTGGGTGCGTATCGTCTGTTGTTGGCTGTCCTGGTGGCCGTTTCGCATATGGGCAAGACATTCATGGGGCTCAATCCCGGGGTGGTTGCCGTGATTTCCTTCCTGATCATCAGCGGTTTCGTGATGACTTCGCTGATCGAGCGCAGCTACAGGGCGCCGGAAAAAATCGGCCTGTTCTACCTGGACAGGGCCTTGCGGCTTTACCCGCAATTTCTGTTCTACTTCGCCGCCTCCTGCGCGGTGATCTATTTCCTGCTGCCCGGCACGCCGCAAGCCGCCGAGCTGACGCTCAGGAACATCGCCGCCAGCCTGCCCATCGTGCCCCTGGGTTTCTATATGTTCGGGGCGGCCGGCGTGGAGATCTTGCCGCCGGCCTGGTCGCTGGGGCTGGAGATGTGTTTCTACCTGGTGATCCCGTTCCTGATCCTCTACCGGGCGCGCGGCGTTGCCTTTGCCCTGTCGGTGGCGGTCTTCCTCGCCGCGTGCCTGGGGTTCATCAACACTGACCTGTACGGCTACCGGCTACTGCCCGGCGTGTTGTTCATGTTCCTGTGCGGCAGCTACCTGTACCAGGCGCGGGCGAAGGGGTTGATGATCGCTGGCGGCAGCGCCGTGGCGGCGGCCTTGATATTCGTGGCGATCATGGCCGGCTGGATAGAGCGTCGGCCGTTCAACGCCGAGGTGACCGCCGGCCTGGCGCTGGGCGTGCCGGCCGTGTACCTGCTGACGAAGCTCGGATTCCACCGGATCGACGAGTTCCTCGGGAACATCAGCTACGGCGTGTTCCTCAATCACTTTGTGGTGATGTACCTGCTGCGGGCTTTCTGGCCAGTGGCCTACGATGCGCCCATAGTGGCCAGCGTGCTGGCGCTGTCGCTGTTATTCAGCGGCGTTTCCTACTACTGCGTCGAGCGGCCGGCCTTGAAGCTGCGTCATGGGCTCCGGGCCGGCGCGAGGTATGGGGCGGTGCAGGGGCGGGAAGTGGCGGCTTGATGCGGGCGTCGCCGTCGCGTCCTTCGCGGTTCCGCCTTCAGGGCTTGCCCCGCTCATGGACGACTGAGCGGGACGTCTCCTTCTCAGGTCTGGAGGATCAGAGGCTGGTGCTCGGGCCTGGGGTGGCCGTGGCTTCGTCCGGGGAGTACATCCAGCGCAGCAGCGAGTGGCGCCCGCTGATCCCCATCTTGATCGCCGCCCGCTTGAGGTAGCTCTCGACCGTGTGCACCTTGAGTTTCAATTGCCCGGCCAGCTCGGGGGCGGTGCGTCCGGCGAGCAGGCCGACGCAGACCTGCATTTCCCGGTTCGACAGCTTCAGCCCCGACTGCCGCAGGCGCGCGGCGAAGCGCAGGCGCAGGGTTTCCAGGCCCTGGTGTTCCAGGCTGTCGGCGGCCTCGGGGTGGTCCCCTGGGGCGTTGTGCGGCTGCAGCGCCGCCAGGTGCTCCTCCACCATGGGCAGCAGCAGCGGGGAGAAATCCTGCAGCAGGGTGCGTTCCTGGTGCGAGAAGCTCTGTGACTGGCAGGAGCGGTAGACCGAGATCACATAGCGGTAATCGTCCTTGTGGCTGGTCAGGTGCAATTGCGCGGCGGTCTCGGCTGGGCGTGCCGTCGAATGCTCTCCGGACGAGGCGGGCGTGGAGTCGCTGTAGACCTCGTCGCGGGCGTTCCTGGGCTGCGATTGACCCTCTGAATACACACGCATCTGGGTGATATGCGTGGCGTCCACCGCCAGTTGGGTGCGTATCAGATCATGCAGCATGCGCGGAAAACTGCGACTGCCGGTGCTGGCGATGACCTTGCCAATGTGTGGGAACAGTATTTGTGAGTTCATCATTTCATCCATGAGTTTCGTGTTGCACGACACTTGCCTTAGTAAGCGACGAGTGCGGCGAGACTATGTTTAGAGCCTTTCGCCGGATTCGTCGCCGCCTCGTATCCTAGTACAGGGTTCTGGTGGCGGTTTAATGAAATACGGCAAAAAGACGCAGGCAGAGCGTTTTCCTTACGCAATGCCGGCGCGGGTTGGCCAACCCTGGCCGCTTGCAACTGATTCTATCCTTTTGGATGGCGTCAATATGCCACTATCTGCCTGTCGACATGCCCAGAAACGACATGGCGCCTGGCCGGTCGTGCATCGGGGGGGACAGGACTCGAGCCTGACCTGGATCGGGATGAGCACTGCAGTGGACCCGCCAGGGCGGCGGGTCCGAATGGGCTCAGAGTTTCGGCAACTGGCCGATGCGACCGAACATTTCAGTGACGATCTGCAGGTCCAGCTGGAACTGCTCGACGGTCTTGAACTCGTTGTCGTTGTGGCCGGTGTACTTGACCTCGGGACGGGCCAGGCCGAATTGCACGCCGTTGGGCAGTTCATGCACCGAGGTGGCGCCGGCGGAGGTGCCGAACTCGTGCTTCATGCCCAGGTTTTCGCTGGCCACCGCCAACAGCGCCTTGACCCATTCACCCTCGGGGTTGCGGTACATCGGCTCGGCGATCTTGTAGTCGAAGTTCACCGCGACCTGGTTCTTCTTGCTCCAGGCGGCCAGCTTGTCGGCGATCTGCTGTTGCAGCACCTCGGGGGTCTTGCCCTTGGGCACGCGCAGGTTGACCGCCAGCTTGAAGGCTTTTTCGTCCTGGCCGACATAGGTCAGGGAGGTGGTCAGCGGGCCCATGAAGTCATCGGCGAAACCGACCCCCAGCTTGTTGCCCAGGTAGTCCAGGCCCCAGTTGTCGGCGGCGTAGCGGGCGGCATCGGTGATCTGGTTGTGCTTGAGCGCGACCTTGCCGTCGAGGCTGTTGATGAAGTCGAGCATGCGCGCCACCGGGTTGACCCCGGACTCTGGCTCGGAGGAGTGGGCGGACACGCCGGTGACCGTCAGCTTGACGTCCTTGCCTTCGACCTTGGCGGCCACGCTGAAGTCGCCGCCATGGGCCTTGGCGTATTCGCTGCCGGCTTTCTGCAGGCTGGCGGCCAGCTCCGCAGGCTTGTCGGTCACCAGGGTGGCCACCGAGGCGCCCGGGATCTGGTTGGTGGCCAGGCCGCCGGTCATCGACACGATTTGTGCGCCTTTGCCCTCGGCGGTACGCCGCGGGAAGTTGGCCATGACGGTGCCGTAGCCTTTCTCGGCGATCACCACCGGGTAGCCGCCATCCAGCGCCAGGTTGTAGTTCGGCGTCGGGTTGTGTTCGAAGTAGTAGGGGATGGCGTCGCCGCTGGTTTCCTCGGTGGTGTCCACCAGCAGCTTGAAGTTGCGCGCCAGCGGCAGCTTCTCTTCCTTGATGATCTTCATCGCGTACAGGGCTACGACTATGCCGTTCTTGTCGTCCTCGGTGCCGCGGCCATACATGCGGTCGCCGACCAGGGTGACCTTGAACGGATCGAGTTTGGTGCCGTCCTGCAGCACCCAGTTCTCCGGCGTCACCGGCACCACGTCGGCATGGGCGTGGATGCCCACCACTTCATTGCCGCTGCCTTCCAGGGAGATCTCGTAGACGCGGTTGTCGATGTTGCGGAAGTTCAGGTTGAAGGCCTTGGCCAGGGCCTGGATCTTGTCGGCGATCTTGAGGAACTCGGGGTTCTCATGCTGCGGCACGCCGTCGACGCGCACGGTGGGGATGGCCACCAGTTCGCGCAGGGTTTCGGTGGCGGCCTTGCCGTACTTCACCCGGGCATAGAGACCCAGCAGGCGATGGATCTCGTTCTGCTGCTCGGCGGAAAGCGTCTTGTTGTCGAGGAAGGCGCTGATGGCCGGGCCCAGGTTGGCGCTCTTGGCCAGCTCACTCTTGCCCAGGGTGCCGAGGAACTGGCGGAAGTCCTTGACCGATGCATCGGCGAAGCTCTTGAGGATCGCCGCGTTCTGCTGTGGGGTGATGTTGGCGTGGGCGGTGCTGGTGAAGGCTGACAGGCTGGCCAGCATCAGGGTGGCCGCGGCCAGTTGCTTGAGGGAAAAATCCATTGCGGGAGGCGTTCCTTGCAGATTGTTAGGAATTGTCTGATCAACCTTCCCACGCTACCACCACGGGGGATTGCTACGGGAGTCCCCGAAGTGGGATCTGTCGCACAGAAATGCAAAAGCGGCGCAGAAACGAAAAAGCTACCCGGCCTGAGACACGCAGCAGATCGGGGTTTTTAAGCAGAGGCGGGAGCCTGATCGTCGAGGGTCGGAAGCGGTAGCCTTGTCAGATATTTGTGCCCCTGTGGAACCTCGGAACAGTAGAATCCCGGTCGCCTGGTGGAGGCGCCTTCGATGGCCTGCAACCAGGGTTTTCTGTGGATGCCAGGATTCAACGTACACTGATATCTGCGTTCAGTAGGGTAAAGAGGCGAGGGCGTATGGCGGTTGAACGGCGGGATTTCAGTGGCGGCATGAAGGGCAAGAACCTGCGTTACCTGGAAGAAGTGCGGGTAGCGCCCGCGGCCCATACACGGACAGGTTTCCTGCTGCTCGAACACTTCTCGTTGCCGGCCTTCACCCAGGCTCTGGATACCATCATTACCGCCAACCTGCTGCGTCCTGCCTTGTTCTCGCCGCGCACCTTTGGTTTGCAGGACGGTGAAGTCACCAGCGACCTCGGGCTGGTGATCCGCCCCGATGCGCGCCTGAGCGCTTCGGCGCTCAAGGAGCTGGACCTGCTGGTGATCTGCGGCGGCTACCGCACGGAGCTCAAGGCCGATCCCGAGCTGATCAGCCTGCTGAAGACCGCCGCCGAGTTGGGCATCAGCCTGGCCGGGCTGTGGAACGGGGCGTGGTTCCTGGGCGTCTCGGGGCTGCTGGAGGGCTATCGCTGCGCGATTCACCCGGAACACCGCCCCGCGCTGGCGGAGATTTCCAAGGTCACCCATGTCACCAGCGAGGCCTTTGTGGTGGATCGCGACCGGCTCACCGCCTCCAGTCCTGCCGGGGCCTTCCATATGGCCCTGGAGTGGATCAAGGGGCTGCATGGCAAGGCGCTGGTCGAGGGCATCGAGGACATTCTGTCGTTCGAGGAATCCCGCTACCGGCGCATCAAACCGACCATGCACATCTCGTTGAGCGCGCCCTTGCGCGAGGTGGTCAAGCTGATGGACGCCAACCTGGAAGAGCCGCTGCAAATGGAGCAACTGGCGGAGTACGCCGGGCGTTCCCGGCGGCAGATCGAGCGCCTGTTCAAGGAGCAGCTGGGCACCACCCCGCAGCGCTATTACCTGGAGTTGCGCATCACCGAAGCGCGCCGACTGCTGCAGCACACCGAGCTGTCCCAGGTCGAGGTGCTGGTGGCCTGCGGCTTCGTGTCGCCGAGCCATTTCAGCAAGTGCTACAGCTCGTATTTCGGCTACCGGCCCTCGAAGGAAAAGCGCCTGGTGAAGTGACCGCGGACATCAGCATCTATCAGCGTTCGAGCCACCAATATAAAAGTGTCTCATCCTCGTCATCATCCAGGTTTTTATAGATGTTGGAGTAGTACCACTGAATCGCTGTCCTATCTCGAAACCTGTTAAAGAGGTCGTTGATCTTCTCCATCCCATTGCGCGCCGGAACCGCCAATGACAGGTTTCCCTCAAATACACCATCCAGGGTTCCACCCAGCTCACAGGCCACGGCGTTTTCCAGCCAGGCTATTTCTTCTTGAGGAATAGCGTCCGCATAGATCTGGATGCAGAAGTTCCCGCCTCGTTGCAAGACGACGGCAGGTGCTTCTCTGTCTTTGATTGAAACAATATCTCCCCGTGCCAGATTCAGCGCGATGCCAGGAGAGGAGAGCAACTGGTAAGTGTCCTGATCGATCTTGCGAGCAGGCAGCTCTTCAAAAAACGGGCCGTTATCATCTGTGACATAAACCTGAATCAGAACAGGGGCTTCTTTATCGTTCATATACGGCTCCGTAGCTGTAGCTCTTCGCTGAATAATTTGCTTGTAACCAACCCTGGAATGACTCTTGGATTTCGGTGTCCACATTTCATCTCAAAATCATCGATTTTTTGAAATCACGCCACTCATGTATTGATGTAGATCGTGCAGATCCTTAATGCTCCAAGCGTGCGGCGGTATCTTTACACCATTCTCTCGCAAGGTTCTTGGAATCAAGTCTCCATTTGGGCGAAGTATGATCGATGACACAATAACGCCCGGATAATCATTCAATCGTTTTTTGAAAACGGATGTCGTAAGGTCAGGTGTTGGAGGAATGCTTTTATTAGCCAATGGCCCGGTTCCTTTGATATCTGCTCCGTGGCACACGGCACACCTCTGTGAATAGAGGTTTTTTCCATTGTTGTCCGCGAAGGACAGTGATGTTTGAGTGAACGATAGAATTCCTAGCGAAGCGATGAATAATGTTTTTATTTTCACTTTCCATGTGGCCTTGTTGTATGAATCAGATATGAAGCGAGGGCAAATTCTGGAGCTGCCACTGCAATATGACGGTTATTAGAAGCTCGTTATTCTCTTCGGGACGCCCTTGCTGACAAGGATCGCCCAGAGGGGCTAATGAACCATCTCGGCTAAATGATTTCAGCCTTCCATCCAGACATCTTCGTAGCCTTCGTTGTCGATGATGAACTTGGCGCCAGCGGGTAGGCAGAGGTAATTCAGCACCTGTGGCAGCATTTCCTTTAGATGCTCAGTGTGAACCGCTTGATAAAAATCATCAGCGCCCGAATGTTCTCCGCAGTGAATGAACCAACTGACATTGCCACCCTCCGGCAGCGGAATGCGTGTGCCATAAATAGGTGACTTGCCCAGAGTGGCAATCGCAATGGCGACCATTTCGTCTGGAGACAGTACAGGTAGTCCGTATTTTTCACAGATGTCTTTCTGCATATTATGCAACGCCTCTAGAAAACCATCTCTTGAAGTTTTTTATCAGGGATATTTTTGGTTTTCATTCTGGATAAGTTCAAGCAAGAGATTTGCATGGTGACGCACCCTGTCATTAATTGAAATTCCCTTGCCAAGCAATTGTGACTCAAGAGACTCAATGTCTTCGATTTCTTGATGGTCGATCATGTTGCTTTTTGGCGCCTGTAAATGACATGGATTTAATCGTTATCGAGAGGCTAGGCTTTTAAACCAGGGCAAAGGCAGTTGTCAAAGACGGCTCTTTAGGCGGAAGGCCTTATTCGGCTCTACCTCATCAGCTGCTGAGACAGTCCGTTCATTAACGAGGTCGAACTGTGGGCCATGGCGAACGGTTGCATCCATCTCAAAATCGCCTTTCAGCAAGTGCTTATGATCCTGACCCGTTGCAACCAACTTACGCCGCCACCTTCGCTGCCCTGAATGGCTGGCGCGTAGCGGCGCGGGCCGCGAGCACCGACAGCACGGCGGCCACCACCAGCACTGCCGCGCTCAGTTCGAAGGTCGCCTGATAACCGCTCAGGTCGAAGGCCAGGCCGCCCACCGTGGCGCCCGCGGTTATCGCCAGTTGGATGATCGCCACCATCAAGCCGCCGCCGGTTTCCGTATCGTCCGGCAGGGCGCGGGTCAGCCAGGTCCACCAGGCGACCGGCGCCGCAGTCGCCACCAGGCCCCAGAGGCCGAGCAGGACAGTGGTGATCGACACCGAAGCGCCAAACGCCACCAGGGCCATGGCGATCGCCGCCATCATCAGCGGGATGATGATCAGCGTGCGATACAGGGCGTTTTTCAGGAAGGCTTCGATCAGGAAGGTGCCGGCCAGACCGGCCAGGCCTATCACCAGCAGCATCAGCGACAGCGTCGATACCTGGACCTGGGTGACTGTCTCCAGGAAGGGCCGCAGGTAGGTGAACAGCATGAACTGGCCCATGAAAAACAGGCTCACCGCCAGCATGCCCAGGGCCACCGGCATTCTTTTCATCAGGTTGAAGACATTGCCGGTTCCGGCGGCAGGGCGCGCTTTCAGCGGTGGCAGGCTGACCAGCAGCCAGACGGCGGCGATGGCGGCCACCGGCACGACGCAGAAGAAGGCCCCGCGCCAGCCAATGAGGGAACCGAGGAAGCTGCCCAGGGGCGCGGCGATCACGGTCGCCAGGGCATTGCCGCCGTTGACGATGGCCAGGGCGCGGGGCACCTGGTTCTCGGGTACCAGGCGCAGGGTGGTGGCCGCCGACAGCGACCAGAAACCACCGATTGCCACGCCGATCAGCGCGCGACCGGCCATGAAACTCAGGTAGCCCGGAGCGAACGCCACCAGGGTTCCGGAGACGATCATCAACAGGGTCAGGGACAACAGCAGCCGCTTGCGGTCGACCCGGGCCGCCACCGAGGCGATCAGCAGGCTGCTGAACAAGGCAAACAGCCCGGAGACGGAAATGCCCTGGCCGGCTTGCCCCTCGCTGACCTGCAGATCCGCGGCGATAGGCGTCAGCAGGCTGACCGGCATGAACTCTGAGGCCACCAGGGCAAAGGCGGCGAGGGCCATGGCCAGCACGGCGCCCCAGGTGTGCCGGCCCTCGGGCGATTCGGCGTGGAAGGTAGCGGTCATGGAGACAGGTTTCCTGTATGGCTGGAAACGCCTGCGCAGACCGACGAGCTTTGCCGGCCGGGTCTTGCGGGCGCTTCGGTTTATAAGTGGGTGCACGGCGCTGAGGGCCGCGCAGGCGCGTGAGTGACGACCGACAGCCTTGCCTGTCAGCCGCCCCGGTGCTGGAGAAGATCTGGAGAAAACGCGGCACTGGACGCGGTGCCGCGAAGCAAAGGGTGCCCAACCTGGGCACCCACCGGACTACCTAAGGTGGCTCGGGATCAGGCGATTGCCGCGCTCAGCCCGCCAGGGTGGCGTTGTCGATCACGAAGCGGTATTTGACGTCGCCCTTGAGCATGCGTTCGTAGGACTCGTTGATCTGGTCCGCGCGCACCAGTTCGATGTCAGAGACGATGCCGTGCTCGGCGCAGAAGTCGAGCATCTCCTGGGTCTCGGCAATGCCGCCGATCATCGAGCCGGCGAGGGTCCGGCGTTTCATGATCAGGTTGAACACATTGGGCGAGGCATGCGGAGTCGCCGGGGCGCCCACCAGGGTCATGTTGCCGTCGCGCTTGAGCAGCACCAGGAAAGCGTCGAGATCGTGGGGCGCGGCCACAGTGTTGAGGATCAGGTCGAAGCTCTTGGCGTGGGCGGCCATTTCCTCGGCATTGCGCGACACCACCACTTCGTCGGCGCCCAGTTGCAGGGCGGCCTCGCGCTTGGAGTCGGAGGTGGTGAAGGCCACCACATGAGCGCCCAGGGCATGGGCCAGCTTGATGCCCATATGGCCGAGGCCACCGATGCCGACCACGCCGACTTTCTTGCCGGGGCCGACGTTCCAGTGGCGCAGCGGCGAATAGGTGGTGATGCCCGCGCACAGCAGCGGCGCGACGGCGGCCAGTTGCTCCTCGGGGTGGCGGATGCGCAGCACATAGCGCTCGTGGACCACGATCTGTTGCGAGTAGCCGCCCAGGGTCCAGCCCGGGGCGTCCGGTGTCGGGAAGTTGTAGGTGCCGATCATGCCGTCGCAGTAGTTCTCCAGGCCGTCCTCGCAGTCGGCGCAGTGCTTGCAGCTGTCGACGATGCAACCGATGCCGACCAGGTCGCCCGGGCGGAAACCGTCCACATGGGCGCCGACCGCCGCGACACGGCCGACGATTTCGTGGCCGGGCACGCAGGGAAACTGCGTGCCGTGCCACTCGGCGCGCACCTGGTGCAGGTCCGAGTGGCAGATGCCGCAGAAGGCGATGTCGATCTGCACGTCATGGGCGCCGGGGGCGCGGCGGGTGATCTGCAGGGGTTCGAGAGGTTGGTCGCCCGCATGGGCGCCATAGGCGTTGACTAACATTGCACACTCCATCCAGCGTTACGTTGGATGGCCATTTTCCCGGGCCGGTCCAAGCAGCCTGTAGTGCATTACGCTGGAATTCTTGCCCGATTCTCTGGACTTTGCTTTTTACGGTAGGACGCCCGCAAGGGCCGGGTTAACGTTTGGCGAGGAGGGTACACACCGACATGACACACCAACACGACAGCCGCGCCCAGACACCCCAGGAAACCCTCGCGCGCATCATTGGCGCCTGGAGCAAACACTCGGGAGACTACTCGACACCTATTCCCGGTCTTGGCTTCTTTCGCCGCGAGATCCCTGCGCCGCCCTCTGTGTGCATGGTCGAGCCGAGCATCATCCTCGTCGCCCAAGGGGCGAAACAGCTGTGGGTCGGCGGCGAAGCCTACCCCTACGACACCACGCGCTTTCTCGTCACCTCACTGGACCTGCCGGCCAATTCCGAGGTGACGGCCGCCAGCCTGGAACAACCCTGCCTGGGGCTGGGTTTCAAGCTCGACCCACGGATGCTGGCGGAGCTGGCCGCCCAGGGCGGGCTGCTGCAACCTCGGGATCGAGGCACAGGCAAGGGTGTGGGAATCGGCACCGCGACCCCGGCCATGCTCACCTCGTTCGTGCGCCTGCTGGAATTGCTGGACGAGCCCGAAGCCATCCCGGTGCTGGCCCCGCTGATCCAGCGCGAGATCCACTACCGCCTGCTGATGAGCGACCAGTCGGCGCGGCTGCGGCAGATCGCCTCCGTCGACGGCCAGGGCCACCGCATCGCCAGGGCCATCGACTGGCTGAAACTGAATTACACCGCGCAACTGCGCGTCGATGAACTCGCGTCCCGCGTGCAGATGAGTACACCGACCTTTCACCACCACTTCCGCCAACTCACCGCCATGAGCCCGTTGCAATACCAGAAGTGGCTACGGCTGACCGAAGCCAAACGCCTGATGATGAACGAACACCTGGACGTATCGAGTGCCGCCTTCAAGGTCGGCTATGAAAGCCCGTCGCAGTTCAGTCGAGAGTACAGCCGGC
>NZ_JACNAC010000087.1:0-19778 GCF_017349775.1 Pseudomonas sp. GW460-12-10-14-TSB1 | reverse complement strand
CCCAGTTCGAAGAAATGGTCGTGGCGCCCTACCCGCTCGACATTCAGCAACTCGGCCCAGATCTGTGCCAGGAGGATTTCGGTGTCGCCCTGCGGTGCCTCGTACTCCCGTACCCGCAGTGATTCCAGGTCCGGGGCTGGCAAGGCCTTGCGATCCAGTTTGCCGTTGGGGCTCAGGGGCAAGCAGTCCAGGTGCACAAACAGCGCCGGCACCATGTACTCCGGCAGTTGCTCCAGCAGGTGGCTGCGCAGCGCCTCGGTCTCCAGGCGTTCGCTGGAAACCTCAGTGGTGTAGTAAGCCACCAGCCGCTTGTCCCCCGGCACGTCTTCGCGGGCCAGCACCACGGCTTCCTTCACATCCGGGAACTGGGTCAGGCGCGCCTGGATTTCCCCCAGCTCGATGCGCAGGCCACGGATCTTCACCTGGTCGTCATTGCGCCCCAGGTACTCGATGGTGCCGTCCGGCAAGTAGCGACCGAGATCGCCGGTGCGGTACATGCGTGCTTGAGCTTTATCGCTAAACAAATCCTTGAGGAAACGTTCGGCGGTCAGCTCCGGGCGATGCAGATAACCCCGTGCCACCTGTACCCCACCGATATACAGCTCGCCGACGACGCCCAGCGGCACCGGTTGCAACTGTTCGTCCAGCAGGTACATGCGGGTGTTGGCGATGGGTTTGCCAATCGGTGTGTTGTCCGGGGTCGGGTCCAGCGGCCCGCCACAGTTCCAGGCGGTCACGTCTACCGCGGCTTCAGTCGGGCCGTAGAGGTTGTGCAGTTCACTGCCCGGCAACTGCGCCTTGAAACGCCGCACCAGGCTGCCCGGCAAGGCTTCACCGCTGCACAGCACCCGCACCAGCCCGGCACTGCGACTGGTGTCGCCATGGGCGAGGAATACGTCGAGCATCGAGGGTACGAAGTGCAAGGTGGTGATGCGTTCGGCCTGGATCACTTCGCACAGGTAGGCCGGGTCTTTGTGGCCTTCGGGACGAGCCATCACCAAGCGTGCGCCGGTCATCAACGGCCAGAAAAACTCCCAGACCGATACGTCGAAACTGAACGGCGTTTTTTGCAATACCGAGTCAGATGAGTTCAGGCCATATTGGTCCTGCATCCACAGCAAGCGGTTGACCACGGCGCGATGTTCATTCATCACACCTTTCGGTTTGCCGGTAGACCCCGAGGTGTAGATCACATAGACCAAATGCCGCGGAGTCAGCTCAGCGATAACTGGATTATCAAGCGGCTGGTCCAGCCAAACCGGCTGATCCAGATCGATTACCGGCACATCCCCCAGCAGCTCCCGGGTCGCGCCTTGAGCCAAGACCACAACCGGCGCGCTGTCCTCCAGCATGTAGGCAATCCGCTCCAGCGGGTAAGCCGGGTCCAGCGGCACATAACCGCCGCCCGCCTTGAGGATCGCCAGCAAGCCCACCACCATTTCCAGCCCACGCTCGACACAGATCGCCACCCGCGCATCCGGCCCCACCCCCTGCTCGCGCAGGTAATGCGCCAGCTGGTTGGCTCGCTCATTGAGAGCGCG
This sequence comes from Pseudomonas sp. GW460-12-10-14-TSB1, assembly GCF_017349775.1. NCBI lineage: Bacteria > Pseudomonadati > Pseudomonadota > Gammaproteobacteria > Pseudomonadales > Pseudomonadaceae > Pseudomonas > Pseudomonas sp. GW460-12-10-14-TSB1. The sequence continues at coordinate 18,237 of NZ_JACNAC010000087.1, read as the reverse complement.
ATACGTCAGCGATTGATCCCCCGCCTTCACCGCCAGCGCCTCGGGCGTGCGCTCGACCTGGGCCTCGAACAGCCCATGGATGCTCTGCTCAAGATCGTACGGCACCTCGGTCGCATTAAAGCCCTCCAGCAACTGCTGACGCTCCTCGTCATCCAGCAGGACCGCCTGCTCCAGCACCGCCTGATCGTTGCCGACCATGGCCTGCAACAACCGGATGAAGTAACCGAGATAACGCTGCATCGTGGTTTCGTCGAACAGCGCCGTGGCGTATTCCAGCGAGCCGCCGATACGCCCCCGCACCTCGCCCAGGCTCAGGCTCAGGTCGAACTTGGCCACTTCGCTGACCGGCGCCAGCCCTTGCAGGCGCAAGTCGCCCAGGACCAGTTCGGGGCCGTCGTGGTTTTCCCAGCTCAGCAAGGTCTGGAACAGCGGGCTGTGGGACAGGCTGCGCACCGGCCGCAGCAGTTCCACCACCTGTTCGAACGGCAGGTCCTGGTGGGCCTGGGCTTGCAGGGTGCAGGCCTTGACCCGGGCCAGCAGCGCCTCGGTGCTCGGCGCGCCCGAGGTGTCGATGCGCACCGCCAGGGTGTTGACGAACAAGCCGATCAGCCCCTCGACCTCGACGCAGCGGCGGTTGGCCACCGGCGTGCCTATCACCACCTCGGCCTGCCCGGCCAGGCGCCCGAGCAACTGGGCCCAGGCCGCCATCAGGGTCATGTACAGCGTGGTGCCGTGGCGCTGGCTCAAGGCCTTGAGCCCGGCGCTCAGCGATTCGTCCAGCAGCACCTCGAGCCGCTGGCCGGCATGGTCCTGTTGCAGCGGGCGCGGCCGGTCGGTGGGCAGCATCAGCAAGGCCGGGGCGCCGCCCAGGGCCTGCTGCCACCAGGCGCCCTGGCGTTGCAGCAGCTCGCCGCCAAGCCATCGCCGCTGCCAGACGGCAAAGTCGCCGTACTGCACCGCCAGCGGCGGCAACGGGTCCTGTTCGCCGCGGCTGAAGGCCTGGTACAGCGCCATCAGCTCGCGGGTCAGCACGCCCATGGACCAGCCATCGGTGACGATGTGATGCAGGGTCAGCAGCAACACATGCTCGTCGTCGGCCATGAGCAGCAGCCGTCCGCGCAACAAGGGCCCCTGCTGCAGATCGAAGGGCTCGCTGGCTTCACGCCGCGACAGCGCCTGCAAGGCCTGCTGCGCCTGGGGATGCTGGCGCAGGTCCTCGGTGCCCAGGCTGAAGGCCTGTTCGCTGGTGGCCAGCAGCACCCGGGGTTCGTCGTCGAACACGGCAAAGCGGCTGCGCAGGCTCTCATGGCGCTGGACGATGCGCGCCAGCGCCCGTTGCAGCGCCGCCACATCGAGCCGCCCTTGCAGGCGCAGGCCCAGGGCAATGTTGTAGGTGGCGTTGGCGCCCTCCATCTGCGCCAGGAACCACAGGCGCTGCTGGGCGAACGACAACGGCAGCGGCTCGTCCCGCGGCACCGGCAGGATCTCCGGCAGCGTGCTGCGCCCGGCCTCGGCCAGGACCCGGGCCACGGCCGCCAGTTCGGCGTTGGCGAACAGCTCGCCGAGGGCCAGGTCCACCCCCAGGCGCTGGCGGATCTGCGAGACCATGCGCATCGCCAGCAGCGAGTGGCCGCCCAGCTCGAAGAAATGATCCTGGCGCCCGACCCGCTCGAGCTTGAGCACATCGGCCCAGATCTGCGCCAGGGCCTGCTCCAGCTCGCCTTGCGGGGCCTCGTAGGCGCGGGAGAAGACCGCCGCCATATCCGGCTTGGGCAACGCCTTGCGGTCCAGCTTGCCGTTGGCGGTCAGCGGCAGGCTGGCGAGCTTCACATAGGCCACCGGCACCATGTAGTCGGGTAACTGCGCCAGCAGGCAGGCCCGCAGTTCAGCCACTGCCAGCGGCTCGACCTGTTCCTGCTCGGTGAAATAGGCCACCAGCCGGGTATGCCCGGGCTCGTCCTCGCGGGCCAGCAGCACCGCGTCCTGGATGCCCGGCAACTGGTTGAGGCGGGTTTCGATTTCCCCCAGCTCGATGCGCACGCCACGGATCTTCACCTGGTCGTCGTTGCGCCCCAGGTATTCGAGAGTGCCGTCGGCCAGCCAGCGCGCCAGGTCGCCGGTGCGGTACATGCGCGTACCGGGCTCTGGGTCGAACGGGTCTTCGAGGAAGCGCTCGGCAGTCAGTTCCGGACGGTTCAGGTAACCCCGCGCCACCCCGGCGCCCGCCACATACAGCTCCCCCGCCACGCCCAGCGGCACCGGGCGCAGCTGCGGGTCCAGCAGGTAGACCTGGGCGTTGGCCACCGGTTTGCCGATATGCAGCGGCTGGCCGGCCTCGATCCGCCCGGAGGTGGCGACCACCGTGGCTTCGGTCGGGCCGTAGTTGTTGATCACCTCGAAGCGCTGGGTGCGGGCGAACTGCCGCAGCCGGTCGCCGCCGATCAACAGCTTGCGCAGGGTCGGGTGTTCCAGGTTCTGGCTGAAGGCGTACTCGGCCACCGGGGTCGGCAGGAAGCTGACGTCCAGCGGCTGGGCCAGCCACCAGCGCAGCAGCCCGTCGATATCCTCATTGCCGTCATGCGGCGGCGCCAGGTGCAGGGTCGCGCCGACGCACAGCGCCGGCCAGACCTCCCAGGCCATGGCGTCGAATCCGAAGCCGGCGAGGCTCGAGGTGTGGCGGCCCTGGCACAGGTCGAAGGCTGTGCAGTGCCAATCCACCAGGTTGCCCAGGGTGCGGTGTTCGACCATCACCCCCTTGGGCAACCCGGTGGAACCGGAGGTGTAGATCACATAGGCCAGGTGCGCCGGGGTCAGCCCGGACACCTGGGGATTGGTCTCGGGCTGCTCCAGCCAGTCGAAGGCATCGAGGTCGACCACAGGCACGCTCAGGGCCGGCAGGCGCGCCAGCAGCTCGCCCTGGGTCAGCACCGCCAGCGGCGCGCTGTCCTCCAGCAGGTAACGCAGGCGCTCGGCGGGATGGGCCGGGTCCACCGGCACATAGGCGCCGCCGGCCTTGAGGATCGCCAGCAGGCCGACCAGGGTGTCCAGGCCGCGACGGGCGACTATGGCCACCCGCTCGTCCGGGCCCACGCCCAGGGCACTCAGGTGATGGGCCAGGGCATTGGCCCGCTGGTTCAGTTCGGCGTAGGTCAGCGACTGCCCCAGGCAGACCGCCGCCAGGGCCTGGGGCGTCGCCGCGGCCTGGGCTTCGATGCGCCGGTGAATGGTCTGCGCCGGGGGGAAGTCCACCCGGCTGGCATTGAAGCCGCGCAGCAGTTGCTCGCGTTCGGCCGGGGCCAGGATCGACAGCCGGTCCAGCGCCTGCTGCGGGGTCTGCTCCAGGGCCTGGACCAGGTGCTCCAGGGCCGTGTGCATATAACCGCAGAGACGCGCGCCATCGACCTCGGCGCTGGCCAGCAGGATCAGGCTGAAACCTTCGCCGAGGTCGTCGACGCTCAGGGTCAGCGGGTAGTTGCTGCGTTCCTGGGAGCTGAGGTTGCTGATGCCCTGCCAGGCCGCGCTCGGTTCGGCGCTGCTCGGCGCGGCGCTGTGCCGATAGTTGAGCAAGGCGCTGAACAGCGGCGTCGGCGCGAGCACGCCGCTGCAACGTTGCGCCAGGGCCAGGGGCGCGTGTTCATGGCGCAGCAAGGTGGTCAGCCGGGCATGGGTGGCCTTGACCCCGGCCAGCACCGGCTGGCGGCCCACATCCACCCGCAGCGGCAAGGTATTGATGAACATGCCCAGGGCCCGGTCGTTGTCCCCGCCGCCCTGCATGCGGCCCATCAGCACCGTGCCGAACACCACCTGCTGCTTGCCCGACAGCGCGCCCAGCACCTGGGCCCAGGCCAGATGGAACAGGCTGGCGGCGCTCACCCCCGCCTGCCGCGCCTGCAAGCGCAGCCGCTGGCTCAGGCCGGGCCCGATGGCCAGGCCGGACTCGGCGCTAGCACCGCCGTCGCCCTGCACATCCTGCAGGCCGAACGGCAGGGTCGGCTCGTCGATGTCGCCGAGCATCTCGCGGAAGAAGGCTTCATGCTCCTGCTCGCTGGTGCCCAAACGCGCCTGGGCCACATAGTTGCGAAACGGCACCGCCGGCCCCAGGCCCTGCGCCTGGTCCAGCAGGAAGGCCTGCAATTCGTGACGGACCACGTCCAGGGCGCTGTGGTCCATGGCCATATGGTGGAACAGCAGGCTGGCGACGAGGCGCTGCCCGGCTTCGTCCCGGGCGTAGACCAGGCGCAGCAGCGGCGCCTGGGTCACGTCCAGGCGGTAATGCCGGGGGTCGAAGCGCGCCCGCAATTGCTCGGCGACCGGGCCGTCCGCCGGGTCGAGCACGACTTCCTCCAGCTCCAGGGTGGCCTGGCGCCAGACCACCTGCACCGGTTCTTCCAGCCCTTCCCAATGCACCGCGGTGCGCAGGATGTCGTGCCGGTCGATCACCCCCTGCAAGGCCTGGACAAAGGCCGCCAGGCGCTCGCGGCCGACAAAGGCGAACTGCGCCTGCAGCACATAGAGGTCGCCCTGGGTAGCGCTGGCGTGGTGATAGAGGATGCCTTGCTGCAGCGGCGCCAGGGGGTAGATGTCCTGCACATTGGCCGCGCCGCCGGGCACGCTGGCGACGATCCGGTCGATCGCCTCCTGGCTCAGATCGACCAGGGGCAACAGGGCCGGGGTGATGCGTTGGGCATCGGCCGCAATCAGGTTGGCCGGCACCTCGACCCGCCCGGCCGTGCTGGCGTCGTAGCGCCCGGCGCGGATCAGCTCGATCAACGCCGGCTTGTGCTCGCGCAGCAGGGCCAGGGTCGCCGGCTCGCTCAGCGCCTGCTTGTTGCCTTGCACCAGAAGCTGATCACCCTTGAGCGCCAGTTGAATATCCTTGGCCTTCAGTGTCGCCAGTACTTCGATCATGCTCACAGGACGATCTCCATTCGTTCGGTAATTGCGGCATAGCCCGCCAGGGTCGGCTGTTCGAACAGCGCCCTGACATCGGCTTCCATGCCTTCCTGACGCAAGCGACCAATCAGGCTGACGGCCAGCAGCGAATGCCCGCCCAGCTCGAAGAAATGGTCGTGGCGCCCTACCCGTTCCACGTTCAGCAACTCGGCCCAGATCCGCGCCAGGAGGATTTCGGTATCGCCTATCGGTGCCTCGTATTCCCGTACCCGCAGTGATTCCAGGTCCGGGGCTGGCAAGGCCTTGCGATCCAGCTTGCCGTTGGGGCTCAGGGGCAAGGCCGGCAGGTGCACGAACAGCGCCGGCACCATGTATTCCGGCAACTGCTCCAACAGGTGGCTGCGCAGTGCCTCAGTTTCCAGGCGTTCGCTGGAAAGCTCGGTGGTGTAATAGGCCACCAGGCGCTTGTCCCCCGGCACGTCTTCCCGGGCCAGCACCACCGCCTCTTTCACCTCCGGGAACTGGGTCAGGCGCGCCTGGATTTCCCCCAGCTCGATACGCAGGCCGCGGATCTTCACCTGATCGTCGTTGCGCCCCAAGTACTCGATGGTGCCGTCCGCCAAGTAGCGACCGAGGTCGCCGGTGCGGTACATGCGGGCCTGGGTTGTGCTGCTGAACGGGTCTTTTAGGAAACGTTCGGCCGTCAGTTCCGGGCGATGCAGATACCCCCGCGCCACCTGCACACCACCGATATACAACTCGCCGACAACGCCCAAAGGTACCGGTTGCAGTTGCTCATCCAGCAGGTACAGGCGGGTGTTGGCGATGGGTTTGCCGATGGGCGTATTGTCCGGGACCTGCTCCACAGGACCCGCGCAGTTCCAGGCGGTCACGTCCACCGCCGCTTCGGTCGGGCCGTAAAGGTTGTGCAGTTCGCTGCCCGGCAATTGCGCCTTGAACCGTCGCACCAGGCTGCCCGGCAGCGCCTCGCCGCTGCACAGCACGCGCCGCAGTCCAGTGCAGCGAGCGGTATCGCCATGAGCGAGGAATACGTCGAGCATCGACGGCACGAAATGCAAGGTGCAGATGCGTTCGGCCTGGATCACTTCGCACAGGTAGGCAGGGTCTTTATGGCCCTCAGGACGGGCCATCACCAGCCGTGCGCCGGTCATCAATGGCCAGAAGAATTCCCAGACCGACACGTCGAAGCTGAACGGGGTTTTCTGCAATACCGAGTCAGATGAATTCAGGCCGTATTGGTCCTGCATCCACAGCAGGCGGTTGACCACCGCACGGTGCTCGTTGATCACGCCCTTGGGCTTGCCGGTGGAACCGGAGGTGTAGATCACATAGACCAGATGCCGCGGAGTCAGCTCGGCAATAAACGGATTACTGAGCGGCTGATCCAGCCACACAGGCCGGTCCAGATCGATCACCGGCACGTCACCGAGCAAGCCCCGAGTCGCCTCCTGAGCCAGCACCACCACAGGCACGCTGTCTTCCAGCATGTAGGCGATCCGCTCCGGCGGGTACGACGGATCCAGCGGCACATAACCGCCGCCGGCCTTGAGGATCGCCAGCAAGCCCACCACCATTTCCAGCCCGCGTTCGACGCAGATCGCCACCCGCGCATCCGGGCCTACGCCCTGCCCGCGCAGGTAATGCGCCAGCTGGTTGGCCCGCTCGTTGAGCTCGCGATAGGTCAGCGATTGCTCGCCGGCCTTGACCGCCAGCGCCTCGGGCGTGCGCTGGACCTGGGCCTCGAACAGCCCATGAATGCTCTGCTCAAGGTCGTAAGGCAGCTCGGTGGCATTGAACTCCACCAGCAGTTGCCGGCGTTCCTCGGCGGTGATCACCGGCAGGCGGTTCAGGGCGGTTTGCGGCGACTGTTCCAGGGCGTCCACCAGCCCCTGCAGCACAGTCTGCATAAAGTCGCAAACCCGTTGCGCCCCCACTCCGGCGGCAACCAGCGCGGTGAGGTGGTAGCCATCGCCCAGGTCGTCGACATTGAGGGTCAGCGGATAGTTGGTGCGCTCGTCGCTGGCCAGGGTTTCGATCCCCTGCCAGGCCTGTTGCTGTTCCTGGGGCTGGGTAAGGCTATGGCGGTAGTTGAGCATGGCGCTGAACAGCGGCGTGCCAGCCGCCACGCCACTGCAACGTTGCGCCAGGGCCAGGGACGCGTGTTCGTGCCCCAGCAACGCGGTCAACCGGGCATGGGTGGCGCGCACGCCGGCACGCACATCCTGCTCGTCGATATCGACCCGCAACGGCAGGGTATTGATGAAGACCCCCAGCGCCCGGTCGGCGCCCGCGCCACCCTGCATCCGGCCGACCAGCACGGTGCCGAACACCACATTGCGCTTGCCCGAGGCGGCGGCCAGTACCTGGGCCCAGGCCAGGTGGAACAGGCTGGCGGCACTGACCCCCAAGCGCCGCGCCTGGCTTCTCAGGCCCTGATCGAGGGACGCCGGCAGGCGCAGTTGCCGTTCCTCGATCCCGTGCCCATCGCCCTGCACATCCTGCAAGCCGAAGGCCAGGGTCGGCTCGTCGACATCGCCGAGCATCTCGCGGAAGAAGGCTTCATGTTCCTGCTCGCCGGTGCCCAGGCGCGCCTGGGCCACATAGTTGCGAAACGGCACCGTCGGCCCCAGGCCCTGCGCCTGGTCCAGCAGCAAGGCCTGGAGTTCGTGGCGCACCACTTCCAGGGCGCTGTGGTCCATGGCCAGGTGGTGGAACAGCAACACCGCCACCACCCGCTGGTTCGCCGGGTCGGCGGCGTACATCAGCTGGATCAGTGGCGCCTGGGTCAGCTCCAGGCGGTAACGCCGGGCATCGAAACGCTGCAGCAACTGGGCCAGCACCTCGCCGGCGGCCGTGTCGCAGGCCACCTCGCGCAGCACCAGCGGCGCCTCGCGCCAGACCACTTGCACCGGCTGTTTCAGCCCCTCCCAGAGCACAGCAGTACGCAGGATGTCGTGGCGCTCGATCACCTGGCGCAAGGCACCGGCGAAGGCCTGCAAACGCTCCAGGCTGTCGAAGGCCATGCGCGATTGCAGCAGGTAGGGGTCGCCCTGCTCCGCCATGATGTGGTGATACAGGATGCCTTCCTGCAACGGCGCCAGGGGGTAGATGTCCTGCACATTGGCCGCGCCGCCGGGCACCTGGGCGACGATACGATCGATCTCGGCCTGCTGCAGTTCCACCAACGGCAACAGGTCCGGGGTGATGTGCTGGCAGCCGGCGGGAATCAGGTTGGCCGGCACCTCGACCTCGCGGCCGCTGCCGACCGCCGCGGCCAGCGCCGCCAGGGTCGGCTGGCTGAACAGGATGCGCACATCGGCGCTCAGGCCCTGCTGGCGCATGCGCTCGATCAGGCTCACCGCCAGCAGCGAATGGCCGCCCAGTTCGAAGAAGTGATCGTGGCGGCCGACCCGCTCGACCTTGAGCACCTCGGCCCAGATCCCGGCCAGGGTCTCCTCGACCTCGCCCTGGGGCGCCTCGTACTCGCGGCTGAGCAAGGCTGCCTGATCCGGCTCCGGCAGCGCCTTGCGGTCCAGCTTGCCATTGGCGGTCAGCGGCAGGCTGTCCAGGCGCACATAAGCCGCCGGCAGCATGTAGTCCGGCAAACGTCCTTGCAGATAAGCCCGCAGCTCCTCGATATCCAGCGGCCGGTGCTCGCTGAACCAGGCCACCAGGCGCCCGTCGCGCACCAGCACCACGCATTCGCGCAGCGCCTCGTGGCGGGCCAGGGCGGCTTCGATTTCCCCCAGCTCGATGCGCATGCCCCGCACCTTGACCTGATCGTCGTTACGCCCCAGGTACTCGATGCTGCCATCGGCCAGCCAGCGCGCCAGGTCGCCGGTGCGGTACATCCGTGCTGCTGGGCCGCCGTTGACAGCATTGGCGCTGAACGGGTCGTCGAGGAAACGCTCGGCGGTCAGTTGCGCCCGGTTCAGGTAGCCCCGGGCCACGCCGGCGCCGCCCACGTACAGCTCGCCCGCCACGCCGACCGGCACCGGTTGCAGCTGCTCGTCCAGCAGGTAGATGCGCGCGTTGGCCATGGGCTTGCCGATATGCAGCGGCCGCCCGGCCTCGATCCTGCCGGAGGTGGCGACCACCGTGGCCTCGGTCGGGCCGTAGTTGTTGATCACCTGGAAACGCTGGTTGCGGCTGAAATGGCGCAAGCGATCGCCGCCGATCAGCAGCGTGCGCAGGGTCGGATGTTCCAGATCCTGGCTGAAGGCGTACTCGGCCACTGGGGTCGGCAGGAAGCTGACGTCCAGCGGCTGCCCGCGCCACCAGTGCAGCAGTTCGTCGATGTGTTCGTTGCCGACCTCGGCCGGCGGCAGGTGCAGGGTCGCGCCGCCGCACAGCGCCGGCCAGACCTCCCAGGCCATGGCGTCGAAACCGAAACCGGCAACGCTGGAGGTATGGCTGCCCGGCTTCAGGTCGAAGGCCGCGCAATGCCAGTGCACCAGGTTTTCCAGGGTCTGGTGTTCGACCATCACGCCCTTGGGCAAGCCGGTGGAGCCCGAGGTGTAGATCACATAGGCCAGGTGCGCCGCGGTCAGCCGCGCCGGGCATGGGTTGGTCACCGGGCGGTATTGCCAGTCGGTGGCTGCCAGGTCGATCAGCGGCAGGCTGTCGCCCAGCAGCGTGCGAGTCTGCTGTTGCGCCAGCACCGCCACCGGCGCGCTGTCCTTCAGCAGGTAGGCGATGCGCTCCGCCGGGTAGGCCGGATCGATCGGCACATAACCGGCCCCGGCCTTGAGAATCGCCAGCAGCCCTATCAGCATCTGCGGGCCGCGGCGCACACAGATCGCCACCCGGTCGTCCGGCTGCACGCCCTGGGCCAGCAGGTGCCAGGCCAGCTGGTTGGCGTGCTGGTTGAGCTGGCGATAGGTCAGGCGCTGCTCGCCCTGCAGCAGCGCGAAGGCGTCCGGGGTACGCGCGGCCCGGGTTTCGAACAGGCCGTGGACGGTCTGCCCGCGCGGGTAGTTCGCGGCGCTGGCGTTGAAGCTCGACAGCAGGCGTTGCCACTCCGCCTGCGGCAGGATCGGCAGGCGTTGCAGCGCCAGCTCGGGGTCCTGCTCCAGGGCCTGGGCCAATTGCTCCAGCGCCTGCTGCATGTACTGGCCGATACGCTGCGCACCGATGCTCGACAGCGTCAGCACATTCAGGCAGAAGCCCTCGCCCAGGTCGTCGACGCTCAGGGTCAGCGGGTAGTTGCTGCGCTCTTCGCCGCCCAGCAGTTCGACGCCCTGCCAGATGCCCTGGCCGGATCGGGCCATCTCCTGCGGCGCGCTGTGGCGATAGTTGAGCAAGGCGCTGAACAGCGGCGCACCGGCGGCCACGCCACTGCAACGCTGGGCCAGGGCCAGGGACGCATGTTCGTGCCCCAGCAGCGCGGTCAGCCGGGCGTGGGTGGCCTTGACCGCGGCCTGCACCCCCAGGCCGCGATCGACCCGCAGCGGCAAGGTATTGATAAACATCCCCAGGGCGCGGTCGGCGCCCTCGCCGCCTTGCATGCGACCCATCAGCACGGTGCCGAACACCACCTCCCGACGGCTCGACACCTGGCCCAGCACCTGGGCCCAGGCCAGGTGCATCAGGCTCGCCGCGCTCACCCCCAGGCGCCGGGCCAGGGTCCGCAGGCGCAGACTCAGGGCGGCGTCCAGGGCCAGCTCGGCCTCTTCGATATCACGGCCGTCGCCCTGCACATCCTGCAAACCGAACGGCAGGGTCGGCTCGTCGATATCGCCGAGCATCTCGCTAAAGAACGTCTCGTGCTCCTGCTCCGCCGCCCCCAGGCGCGCCTGGGCCACGTAGTTGCGATAAGGCACAGGCATGCCCAGGCGGTCGGCCTCGCCGAACATGAAGGCCCGCATCTCCTCGCCGACCACGGCCATCGCGGTGTGGTCCAGGGCCAGGTGATGGAACAGCAGGATCGCCACCACCCGCTGCTGGGCCGGGTCCTGGGCATAGACCATGCGCAGCAGCGGCGCCTGGGTCAGGTCGAGGCGGTAGTGGCGGGCATCGAAGCAAGCGTGCAACTGCTCCAGTACATCGCCGCCGGCTTCCAGCGGCACCTGTTGCAGCACCAGTTCCGCCTTGCGCCACACCACCTGCACCGGCTGCTTCAGGCCCTCCCAGAGCACAGCAGTGCGGAGGATGTCGTGGCGTTCGATCACCTGCTGCAAGGCGCCGGCAAAGGCCTGCAAACGCTCCAGGCTGTCGAAGGCCATGCGCGATTGCAGCAGGTAGGGGTCGCCCTGCCCGGCACTCAGGTGGTGATAAAGAATGCCCTCCTGCAGCGGCGCCAGGGGGTAGATGTCCTGCACATTGGCTGCGCCGCCGGGCACCTGGGCGACTATCCGATCGATGTCCGCCTGCTCCAGCTCCACCAACGGCAACAGCTCCGGGGTGATGCGCTGGCAGCCCGCGCCAATGCGGTTGGCCGGCACCTGGATTTCCCGGCCGCTGCCCACCGCCGCGGCCAGAGCCGCCAGGCTCGGCTGGCTGAACAGGGCGCGCACATCGGCGCTCAGGCCGATCTGGCGCATGCGCTCGATCAGGCTCACCGCCAGCAGCGAATGCCCGCCCAGCTCGAAGAAATGATCGTGGCGGCCGACCTGCTCGACCTTTAGCAGCTCGCTCCAGATTTGCGCCAGGGCGATTTCCACATTCCCCTGCGGCGCCTCGAAACCACGGCTGAGCAAGGCCGCCTGATCCGGTACCGGCAAGGCCTTGCGGTCCAGCTTGCCGTTGGCGGTCAGCGGCAGGCGGTCGAGCCGGACATAGGCCGACGGCACCATGTAATCGGGGAGCTGGCCTTGCAGCTGGGCGTGCAGACTGTCGAGCTGCGGCGCCGACTCATCGGCCTCGACGGTGAAGTAAGCCACCAGGCGCTTGTCGCCGGGCTCGTCCTCGCGGGCCAGCACCACCGCGTCCTGGACGCCCGGGCAGGCCGCCAGCCGGGTCTCGATTTCCCCCAGCTCGATACGGAACCCGCGCAGTTTCACCTGCTGGTCGTTGCGGCCCTGGTACAGCAAGGTGCCGTCGGCGCGCCAGGAGGCCAGGTCGCCGGTGCGGTACAGCAGGGCCTGGGGTTGCTCGCTGAAAGGATCTGCAATAAATGCCTGGGCGGTCAGCTCTGGCTGGTTCAGGTAACCCTTGGCCACCCCGGCGCCGCCGATATACAGCTCGCCTACCGCACCAATGGGCAGCGGGCGCTGCCGGGCATCGAGCACATAGGCCCGGCTGTTGCCGATCGGCCGGCCGATGGGAATGCCGCCCTCGCCCACCTCAGTTATTTCGAAGGTGGTGGAAAAGGTGGTGGCCTCGGTCGGGCCATAACCGTTGAGCAGGTGTCGCGGCGCGCCCTGTTGCAGGACCCGGCCGATCACCGCCGGGTCGAGCACGTCGCCGCCGACGATCAGGTAACGCAAGCGGCTGAACGCCGGCATCAGGCCATCGGCGTACTGGTGGAACAGCCCGGCGGTCAGCCACAGCACGCTGACCTGCTGTGCCTGCAACAGCTGGCCGAAGGCCTCGCGGGACAGCAGCACGTCCTGCTCGACCACCACCACGCAGCCGCCGTTGAGCAAGGGCGCCCAGACCTCCAGGGTGCTGGCGTCGAACGCCGGGTTGGAGGCAAAGGCCACCCGGTCGTCGCGGTTGAAATCGGCATAACCGTTGTTGATCACCAGCCGCGCGATCGCCCGGTGCGGCACCAGCACGCCCTTGGGCGTACCCGTGGAACCGGAGGTGTACATGATGTAGGCCAGCGCCTCGGAGGACTGCGCCAGCTGTAGGTCGTGCTCTGGCAAGCCGTCGAGGGTCAGGCGATCCAGATCGACCCGGGCGACGCTGTGAGAAGTTGCCTGGCGGCTGTCGCTGAGCAGCACCCGCGCGGCGCTGTCTTCGAGCATGAAGGCCTGGCGCTCGGCCGGCGCGTTGATGTCCAGCGGCACATAGACCGCCGCGCACTTGCTCACCGCCAACTGGCTGGCCAGCAGGTCCAGGGAACGCTCCAGCAGGATCGCCACGCTGTCTCCCGGATTCACTCCGAGGCCGATCAGATGGTGCGCCAGCTGGTTGGCGCGGCGGTTCAGCGCCTCATAACTCAAGGCCTGTGCACCCTGCACCGCCGCCGTGGCCTGCGGGTGCAGCCGCGCCTGGGCCTCGAACAAGGCGTGCAGGGTCTGTTCCCGCGGATAGTCGCGCTGGGTGGCGTTGAAGGTCACCAGCAGGCGCTGGCGTTCTTCCGCCGGCAGGATGCTCAGCTCGCGCAACGGCCGGGCCGGCGCCTGCTCCAGGGCCTCCACCAGCCCCTGCAGGGCGCTATGCATATAACAGGCGACCCGCTGGCCACCGACCTCGGCCAGGGTCTGCACCACCAGTTCGAAGGCTTCGCCACGGTCGTCGACATTCAGTACCAGCGGGTAGTTGCTGCGCTCTTGCGAACTGAGAATCTGGATGCCGTCCCAGGCCGCGCCGTCCACTGCGGCCACTTCCTCGGCGGCGCTGTGGCGGTAGTTGAGCAAGCTGCTGAACAGCGGCAGCGAAGCCGGCACGCTGCTGCAGCGCTGGGCCAGGGACAAGGACGCGTGTTCATGCCCGAGCAACTGCGAGAGCCGGCCGTGGGTGGCGCGCACCGCGTCGCGCACGCCCACAGCGCCGAGGCTGACCCGCAGCGGCAAGGTATTGATAAACATGCCCAGGGCGCGGTCGGCGCCCTCGCCGCCCTGCATCCGTCCGAGCAGCACGGTGCCGAACACCACATCGTCGCGGCCCGAGACCTGGCCCAGCACCTGAGCCCAGGCCAGGTGCACCAGGCTGGCGGCGCTGACCCCGAGCTGACGCGCTTGTTCGCGCAGGCGCCGAGCCAAAGCTGCGTCCAGGGGCAGGCGCGTCTCTTCCACGCCACTGCCGTCACGATTGACGTCCCCCAGGCCGAAAGCCAGGGTCGGCTCGTCGATGTCGCCGAGCATCTCGCGGAAAAAGGCTTCGTGTTCCTCCTCACTGACCCCGAGCCGGGCCTGGGCCACGTAGTTGCGGTACTGCACGGCCTCGCCCAGGGGCTGGGCGTGGCCGGCTGCATCCAGGGAGCGGGCAAGCCCGCTCAAGCTGGCGCTCATTTCCGCCACCAGGGTCGCCAGCGCGGTGTGGTCCAGGAGGATATGGTGCAGCAGCAGGATGCCCAGCCAGCGCTGGTTGTGCTCGTCCCGGGCGTAGGCAAAGCGCATCAGCGCGGCGCGGTTCAGGTCCAGCCGGTAATGCCGCGGGTCGAAGCGCTGCTGCAATTGCTGCAATACATCGCCGCCCGCCTCGGGCTCCAGCTGTTCGACCACCAGCGGCGCCTGGCGCCAGACCACTTGCACCGGTTCGGCGAGGCCTTGCCAGTGCACGCTGCTGCGCAGGATGTCATGGCGCTCGATCACGCTGTCCAGCGCGCCGACGAAGGCCTCGACCTGGGGTCGGCCGCTGAAGGCGCATTGCACCTGCAGCACATAGGGGTCGCCTTCCTCGCTTGCCAGATGGTGATAGAGGATGCCCGCCTGCAACGGCGCCAGGCCGTAGATGTCCTGCACATTGCCAACGCCGCCGGGGATACCGGCGACGAGCTGGTCGATAGCGGCCTGGTCGAGATCCGCCAGGGGCAGCAGGTCCGGGGTGATGCGGCTGCAGTCGGCGCCGATGCGGTTGGCCGGCACCTGGATCTCCCGGCCACCGCCCACCGCCGCAGCCAGGGCCGCCAGGGTCGGCTGGCCGAACAGCACCCGCACATCGGCGCCCAGTTCCAGCTGGCGCATGCGCTCGATCAGCTTCACCGCCAGCAGCGAATGCCCGCCCAGCTCGAAGAAGTTGTCATGACGGCCGACCCGCTCGACCTTGAGCAGCTCCTGCCAGATCGCCGCGATGCGCTGTTCCACCTCGCCCTGCGGCGCCTCGAAACCGCGCCGAGCCAGGGCCGTGCTGTCCGGCGCCGGCAGTGCCTTGCGGTCGAGCTTGCCGTTGGTGGTCAGCGGCAAGGCGTCGAGCTGCACGAAGGCGCTGGGCAGCATGTAGTCGGCCAGGGACAGCAGCAGCTGGTCACGCAGTGCCGCCGCGTCCAATTCGACTCCTTCTGCACCTATCAGGTAAGCCACCAGGCGCTGGTCGCCGGGCTCGTCCTCGCGGGCGATCACCACCGCCTCGCGTACGCCGGCGCAGGCCGCCAGCCGCGCCTCGATTTCCCCCAGTTCGATGCGGAACCCGCGGACCTTCACCTGATCGTCATTACGCCCCAGGTACTCCAGCTCGCCCTGAGCGTTCCAGCGCGCCAGGTCGCCGGTCTTGTACAGGCGCTGCCCGCTGCCCGCGCGGAACGGATCGTCAATAAAGCGCTCGGCGGTCAACGCCTCGCGGTTCAGGTAACCCCGCGCCACCCCGGCGCCACCGACATACAGCTCGCCCACTACCCCCGCCGGCACCGGCTCGCGCCGCTCATCCAGCACGTACAGCTGCAGGTCGGCAATCGCCCCGCCGATCGGGCTGGCCCCCAGGCGCTGGGCATCCGCCGCCTGCAGGGCGCGGTAGGTCACGTGCACCGTGGTTTCGGTGATGCCGTACATGTTCACCAGCTGCGTGCCGGCGTTTTCCACCCGGCCATACCAGGGCTTGAGAATCCCCGGCTCCAGGGCTTCGCCACCGAAGATCACCTGGCGCAGGGAATGCTTGAGCGGGCTGCGCTCCTGGGCCGCGATCAACTGGCGGAAGGCGCTCGGGGTCTGGTTGAGAATGCTTACCGAGGCTTCGCACAGCAGTGCATAGCAGTCGTCCGGCGAACGACTGACCAGCTGCGGCACCACCAGCAATTGGCCGCCGTGGATCAGCGCGCCCCAGATTTCCCAGACCGAGAAGTCGAAGGCGAAGGAATGGAACAGCGCCCACACGTCCTGGCGGTTGAAGGCGAACCCCTCCTGGGTCGCCGAGAACAGCCGCGCCACGTTGCGGTGCTCGATCATCACGCCCTTGGGCAGGCCGGTGGAGCCCGAGGTGTAGATCACATAGGCCAGGTTCGAGCTGCTCAGCCCCGGCACCTGGGGGTTGTCCGAGGGCTGCCGATCCAGCGCTGGGTCGTCGAGGTCGAGCAGCGGCACCGCCAGTTCGCCCAGCAACTGCCGGGTGCCGGCCTGGGCCAGCAGTGCCAGCGGTTCGCTGTCGCGCAGGGTGTAGGCGATGCGCTCCTGGGGATAGGCCGGGTCGATGGGCACATAACCGGCGCCCGCCTTGAGGATGCCCAGCAGGCCGACGATCATCTCCAGGCCGCGCTCGACACAGATCGCCACCCGGTCGTCCGGGCGCACGCCCAGGGCCAGCAGGCGGTGCGCCAGCTGGTTGGCGCGGCGGTTCAGCTCGCCGTAGCTCAGCTGCCGCCCCTCATGGATCAGCGCCGTGGCGTCGGGCTGGGCCGCGGCCTGGGCCTCCACCTGCTGGTGGATCAAGGCAGTGTCGGCGAAGTGCCGGACCGGGTTCAGGCCGAACAGCAGCTGCTGGCGTTCGGCCGCCGGCAGAATGTTCAGGTTTTGCAGCGGCGTGTCCGGGTTGTGTTCCAGGGCCGCGACCAGGCTTTCCAGGGCCGTTTGCAGGTAACCGCCCAGGCGCTCGGCGCCGATCTCGGCGGCGACCATCAGGGTCAGGCGGAAGCCTTGGCCGAGGTCGTCGACGTTGACCGTCAGCGGGTAGTTGGTGCGTTCCTCGGCGCCCAGCACCTGGATGCCCTCGGCGATGTCGATCACCGCCGCGGCGTCGCCGGCGGCGCTGTGCCGGTAGTTGAGCATGGCGCTGAACAGCGGCGTCGGCGCGCTCACCGCGCTGCAACGCTGGGCCAGGGCCAGCGAGGCCTGTTCATGCCCGAGCAGCGCGGTCAGGCGCTGGTGGGTGGCCTGCACCGCGGCGCGCACGCTTTGCCCGTCGACATCCACCCGCAGCGGCAAGGTATTGATGAACATGCCGAGGGCGCGCTCGGCCCCTTCGCCGGCGTCCATGCGTCCCAGCAGCACCGTGCCGAACACCACCGCGCTGCGCCCCGAGGCCTTGCCCAGGACCAGGGCCAGCGCCAGGTGCATCAGGCTCGCGGCGCTTACCCCCAACTGCCGGGACTGGCCGCGCAGGCGCAGATTCAACCTATCGTCGAGGCCGATGCGCAGCTCCTCGATGCCGCGACCGTCGCCCTGCACATCTCGCAGGCCGAACGGCAGGGTCGGCTCGTCGATATCGCCGAGCATCTGGCGGAAGAACGCCTCATGCGCCTGCTCGTCCGCCCCCAGCCGCGCCTGCGCCAGGTAATCGCGAAACGGCACCGCCGGCGCCACCTGTTCGCATTGGCCGAGCAGGTGCGCCTGGATTTCCTCGCGCACCAGGTCCAGCGCGGTATGGTCCATGACCGTGTGATGGAACAGCAGCATGCCCACCACCCGCTGCTGGTGCGGGTCTTCGGCGAAGACCAGGCGCAGCAGCGGCGCCTGGCGCAGGTCGAGGCGATAGTGGCGGGCATCGAAGCGCGCCAGCAATTGCTCCAGCACATCGCCGTCGGCGGTATTGACGCTCAGCTCTTCGCAGTCCAGCCGGGCCTGGCGCCAGACCACCTGCACCGGCTCGTCCAGGCGCTCCCAGAACATCGCGGTGCGCAGGATGTCATGGCGTTCGATCACCCATTGCAGGGCCTCGGCAAAGGCGTTCAGGCGCTCGCGGCTGGCGAAGGCGAACTGCGCGTGCAGCACGTAGGGGTCGCCCTGCCGGGCCGACAGGTGGTGGTAGAGCATGCCTTCCTGCAGGGGCGCCAGCGGGTAGATGTCCTGCACATTGGCCGCGCCGCCCGGCACGCTGGCGACTATGCGTTCGATGGCCGGCTGGTCGAGCTTGACCAGCGGCAGCATGTCCGGGGTGATGCGGTAGGCCGGGCTCAGCCAGTCGCCGTCATGGCGGGCCACCAGGTCCAGCAGCCGGGACTTGTGCTTGACCAGGCTGTCCCACAGCGCGTCGTCCAGCCCCTCATCGTCACCCAGCACGACCAGGTCGCCTTCTTCCTGTTGGAGACGGATCGGCTGGGTGGAAATAATTGCCATCAATTCGCTGAACTGCATGTAAGTGACCTGCTTTCAAATTCGCAAACGGTTGATGAGAAAATCCGGTTTCAGCTGCAACCTGATGCCCGCACGACGGCCAGCTACGTCCAGCGCCCGAGGCGGGTCTGTAACGGCTCTGCCGGCATGTTCAAAAGTGATAGGGGCAGCGAGCCCGACGGAGCTGTGCCGCAGGCCTGGAAAGCTAAAACATCCGCTCGGGACTGTCTGACAC
>NZ_JACNAC010000086.1:0-20125 GCF_017349775.1 Pseudomonas sp. GW460-12-10-14-TSB1 | reverse complement strand
GCCTTGAGGGTCATGGTGAAGTTGCGCGGATCACCGTAGTAGTTGCCGAAGCTTTCGGTGCCGATGGTGGTGTAGTAGCGCTTGTCGAACAGGTTGTTGCCGTTGAGCGCCAGGGACCAGGTGTCGTCGATGCGGTAGCCGATTCGGCCGTTCCACACCGCGTAGCCGGCCTGGGTGATTTTGTCGCCGGTGGCCGGCGAGACCCGGAAGTTGTCGCTTTGCGCATTGACCCCGGCGCCGATGCTGAAGCGCTCGAACGCGCCGTCGAGGGCGTAGTCGCCCCACAAACGCAGCACATGACGCGGTACATAGCTGTTGAAGGCCGCGCCGTTGAGGCCGCTGTCGATGTCGTCAAGGGTCTTGGTCTGGGTGTAGGTATAGCCGGCCAGCAGTTGCAGGCGCTCGATGACCTCGCCGCTGATCTCGGCTTCGAAGCCCTGGGCGCGGACCTTGCCGGAGTTCAGGTAGCAGTAGCCGTCCGATGACGCGCAGCTGGAGTTGTAGTCGGTCTGCGCCAGGTCCTTCTGCACGGTCTGGAACAGGTTGAAGGAGCTGTTCAGGCGCCCCTCGAACCATTCGCCCTTGATCCCCAGCTCATAACTTTCCCCCACCAGCGGCTTGAGCGCCGAGCCGCTTTCCGAGCGGTAGTTGCCCTGGGGCGTGAAGATCTCCGCGTAGCTGGCATAGGCGGTCAGGTTGTCGTTGAGGTCCAGCAACAGGCCGGCAAAGGGCGTGACCTGGCCGGTCTCGGTGCTCCTGGCGTGCTCCGAGGTGCCCGAGCTGAGGAACACCGAATCGCTTTTCGAGCGGTACCAGCTCACCCGGCTACCAACGACAAAGGTCAGGGGCTCCGCCAGCTTGAGCCGCAGGGTCGAGTACAGGCCGCGCTGTTCGGTGACGGTCTTCACCGGGCCACCGCGGGTCGATTTCTCGATGAAGTAGCTGTCGTCCGGCTCCGGGATATGCCGGTCCGGGTTGAACACGTTCTGCCGCTGCGGCAGGAAGGCCACCGAGTAGAAATCGTCCTTGTCCGCTCGGCTGCCGTTGAACCCCACCACCAGCTCATGCTGCAGGCCGAACGCGCTGAACTTGCCATCCAGGTAGGCATCGAGGCCGTAATCGACCTGGTCGTAGTCGTACATGCTGCCGAGCATGCCGGTGGTGTCGATGCCGGGCGTCACCGAACCGGAGGCGAAGGCGTATTTGATGTCCTGGGTGTTCTTGGTATAGACGCCGGCGACCTTCAGCGCCCAGTCGTCGTTGAGCTGGTGCCTGAGGTCGCTGAACACCGTGGTGCGCTTGCTGCGCCAGGTGTTCCAGGACGGGTCGAGGCAGGTCGAGCGGCTGAGCTTCAGGTCGCTGCCGTCCTTGTAGCGCGGCAGGCCGCCCCAGCAGGGGTTGGCATCGACGTCTTCATAGGCGATGCCCAGGCCGAGGGTGGTGTCGGGGCTCAGGTCGAAGTCGAGCGCGCCGTAATACACCTGGTCCTTGCGACTGGCATCGTCGATGAAGTAATGCCGGCTCTGCTCGGCCACCACCGCGCGGCCACGCAGGGTGCCCGACTCGTTGAGCGGGCCGCCGGTGTCGACCTGCCCGCGGTAGTTGTCCCAGCTGCCGCCGGACAGCGTGACTTCGGTTTGCGGAGTGCTCTGGCCACGCTTGCGCACAAAGTTCACCCCGCCGGCGGTGCCGCCCGCGCCCTTCATCATCCCCGCCGCGCCGCGGAGGATTTCCACCCGGTCGTAATAGGCCATGTCGCCGCTGAAGCTGTCGGCCTGGACATAGAGGTTGCCCATGTCCAGCGGCACGCCGTCGTACTGATACTGGCCCGACATGCGAAAGCCGCGGGAGTAGAAGTACTTGCCGCCCATGGTCGAGTCGTAGACGGTGATGCCCGGGGTCTTTTCCATGACCTGGTCGATGCTGTGCAGGTTCTGGTCGTCGAGCATCTTGCGGGTCATCACCGTCACCGATTGCGGGGTTTCCCGCAGCGAGTGCTCACCCTTGCCGATGGTCACCGCCCCGGTGGTGTAGGAGCCGCTGCCCTCGGTGGTCGCGCCCAGCAGTTGGCCGTTGATGTTGGTGGCGCCCAGTTCCAGCGCCGAGCCGACTACCGGCACCGCGCGCAGCACATAGCTGCCGTTGGCCTGGGGCTCGGCCCGCAGGCCGCTGCCGCGCAGAATCCGCGCGAAGCCTTCGTCGACCCCGAACTGGCCCTTGAGCCCAGGCGATTGCCGGCCCTGGGTCTGGCGCGCATCAAAGGAAATCGCCGCCCCGGCGGCGCTGGAAAAACGGGTCAGCACATCCACCAGGCTGCCGGCGCCGATGTCATAGGCGCGGACCTGGCTCTGCTGCGCCGCGGCCCCTGCGGCCTGGTCGGCATTCGCCGAGCAGGCGCTGGCCATGGTGGTTGCCAACAAAGCGACTTTCACTGCGTTCGCCAGACGACCTGGCGCGTTCACCCAAGACATGCTCCCTCCCCCAAAACGGTCAATGACAACTCACTGAGGGATGAGCCGAACGGTGCGGCCGAAAAGTGCAGGCGCCGGAGAATTTTTTATCCAAGGGCGATTATCAGCGCGAATCGGCCCGGGCGACCTGGACCCAGAAACGGCTGTAGCGGGTCACGCGCAAGGCAAACCCGCTCTCCAGCGCCGCCAGGGCAAGGTCGGTGTCATCGATGGGAAAGACCCCGGAGACTTTCAGCTCGCCGATGGCCGGGTCCCAACGCAGCACGCCGGGACGATAACGCGACAGGTCGTTGAGCAGCGCAGCCAAGGGGCGGTCGATGGCAATGATGCTGCCCTGCTGCCAGGCGCCCACCGAGACATCGTTACCGCGTTGCATGCCCAGGCTGCGGTCGTTGAACGCTACCCGCTGGCCGGCCTCGACCCGCATCGCCGAACCGCTGCCCGGCACGCTGACCTCCACCGCTTTTTCCAGCACCGCCACCTCGCCGCCCCCGGGCTGGCTACGCACGATAAAACGCGTGCCCAACGCCAGCACCTGGGCGTGGCGGGTGACCACCTTGAACGGCCGCAGCAATGGGTCAGGCGCAGTGCTCACCAGGATCTCGCCCCACAGCAACTCCAGCACCCGCTGGTGCCCATCGAAGCGCAGGTTGACCGAGGTGTCGGTGTTAAGCAGCAGGCTGCTGCCATCCGCCAGGCGGAATTCGCGGCGCTCGCCCACCCGGGTGCGGTAGTCGCACATCAGGTTCTGCGCGGCCTGGCTGCGCCAGCCCAACCAGCCCAGGGTGCCGGCTGAGGTCAGCAGCAAGGCGCTGCGCAGCACCTGGCGCCGGGAACTGTTGCCGGCCTTGCTCAAGGTCGGCGCCGCCAGAGCGCCCGGCACGCTGGCCATCTGTTCGGCCACCGCGGCCATGCGTTGCCAGGCCTGGCGATTCAGCGGATCGGCCGCCAGCCAGCTGTCCCAGGCGACCCGATCGGCGTCGGTCGCCGTGCCGGAATGCAAGCGGGCATACCAGCGCGCCGCGACGCCAATGGCCTTCACTTCCTCGGCAGGCAGGCTCATGGGAGTTGCAACTGGATCTGCATCAGGCAGCAATGCTCCATGGCCTTGGCCATGTGGTTGTTCACTGTGCGCACACTGACGCCCAACTGCTCGGCGATTTGCGGGTAGGTCAGGCCATTGAACTGCGACAGGATAAAGGTCTGCTTGACCCGCGGCCCCAGCCCTTGCAACAGGCGGTCGATTTCCATCAGCGCCTGGAACAGGATCGCCTGTTCCTCCGGCGATGGCTGCAAGGCTTCGGGCATCGCGGCCAGCACGTCGAGATAGGCCTGCTCCAGCGAGCGCCGGCGAAACAGGTCGATCAGCAGCCCCTTGGCAATCATCGACAGGTACGAGCGCGGCTCGCGGATGTCCAGCGCGGAACGGGCCTTGATCACCCGGACGAAGGTGTCCTGGGTCAGGTCCGCGGCATCGAAGGCGTTGCCCAGGCGCTTGCGCAGCCAGCCCTGGAGCCAGCCGTGGTGGTCACAATACAGATCGTTGACAGCACTGCGTAAGGACAAGTCGTTGGCGGGCATGACGATGGAATAATTCGCGACTGATAATGACTCGCATTGTCATCCGTGTCATCGCGGGTTGCAACACATACGTGAAGACCTGGCGCCAGTCACGATGGAACAGGCGCCCTCCCCCTGGAACGAGTCAGTGCGATTGCCGGCCGAAGCCCCTTCCCCGACTGTGGGCTATCTGTCAGCACAAGTTGAAACCCTTGCCGGGCCAACACCCGATATCGACGCGCAATCTCTAGGTAAAAAACCGATTCGCCGGACGCGGCAACCCGAGGTTTTCACGCAAGGTAGCTCCCTCGTATTCGCGGCGGAAAATCCCCCGCCCCTGCAACTCGGGAATCACCTTGGCGACGAAGTCGTCGAGGCCGCCCGGCAGCCAGGAAAACATGATGTTGAAACCGTCGCTGCCGCGTGTCTCCAGCCATTGCTGCATGTCATCGGCGATGCTCCGGGCGGTGCCGACGAACGACAGACCGGCGTATCCACCGAGGCGCTGGGCCAGTTGGCGGACCGTCAGCTGTTCGCGATCGGCCAGGGCCAATACGCGCTCGCGGGCACTCTGGCTGGCGTTGGTTTGGGGAATCGGCGGCAGGAAGCCGTCCGGGTCAAACTTCGTCGCATCCGTGCCCAGGGCGATGGACAGCGAGGCAATCGCGCTCTCGTAGTGCACCAGGCTGTCGAGGTGCGCACGAATCCGCCGTGCTTCCTCCTGGGTGTCGCCGACCACCACAAAGGCCCCGGGAAGGATCTTCAGGTGCTCGGGGTCGCGGCCGACGGCGACCATGCGCCGCTTGATGTCGGCATAAAACGCCCGGCCCTCCTCCAGCGTGCCCGGGGCGACAAAAATCACCTCCGCGGTTTCCGCGGCCAGCTGGCGCCCGGGCTCCGACGCGCCGGCCTGCACGATCACCGGCCAGCCCTGCACCGGGCGGGCAATATGCAGCGGTCCGCGCACGTTCAGGTGGCGCCCGGCATGGTCGAGGCGGTGCAACTTGTCCGGGTCGAAATACACCCCGCTGTCGGCATCGCGCACAAAGGCATCGTCCGCCCAGCTGTCCCAGAGCCCGGTGACCACCTCGTAGAACTCCCGCGCCCGGGCATAACGCTCGTCATGGGCGAAGGCCTGCTCCAGGCCGAAGTTCAGCGCAGCATCGGGATTGGCGGTGGTGACGATGTTCCAGCCGGCGCGGCCGTTGCTCAAATGATCGAGGGAGGCGAAACGCCGGGCGATATGAAACGGCTCGTCGTAGGTGGTCGAGGCCGTCGCCACCAGGCCGATATGCTCTGTGGCCTGGCTGAGGGCGGACAACAGGGTGAAGGGTTCGAACGAGGTGGCGGTATGGCTGCGCTTCAAGGCGTCGATGGGCATGTTGAGCAAGGCCAGGTGGTCGGCTATGAAAAACGCATCGAAGCACGCCCGCTCCAGGGTCTGGGCGAAACGCTTGAGGTGGGCGAAGTTGAAGTTGGCGTCGCGATAGGCGCCCGGGTAGCGCCAGGCGCCGGTGTGGATGCTGACAGGGCGCATGAAGGCGCCCAGCTTGAGTTGGCGTTGGGCAGGCATGGGAAGCTCCTTGTGACAGCTCCTGGGTCAGAGGACCCGCAGCATCGACCGGGCCAACTTGGCCTGTCCAATAATCAAAGGTGCTGGCTTATGCCCTTATGACGCGGCGCGGCCAATTTCCAGGGGGCCCGGCAGCAGCCGGACCCTTTTGACGGAGCCTTGCGCCCTGCCCGCTACGCCCTACCAGTTATAGGCCACCTTGGCGTAGTAGAACGCGCCGCTGTAGCCGTAGGGCGAGAAGGTGCTGTACGCCAGGTTGCCGCCGCTGGAGGCGTAGGCGTTGACCTTCTCTGGGTACTTGTCGGTGACGTTGTCGCCGCCCAGGGTGAACAGCCAGTTCTGCAGCTTGTAGTCGACCGCCAGGTCCAGCAGCCAGGCGGCGCTGAAGGTCTGGTCGTTGACCTTGTCCGCCTGGTAGCTGGTGAACTCGCCATAACGCACCAGGTTGCTGTGCAGCGCCCAGTTGCCGTAGTTGAAGTCGTTGGCCAGGCTCAGCTTGTGCTGCGGCGTGGTATCGCCCAGCAGGCCGATGCGCTCGCGCCGGTCGACCCGCACCAGGTTGACTCCCAGTTGATCGAGAATCGCCGGGTTGGCTTTCACGTCGGTGACCTTGGTGTGGTTGTAGTTGTAGCCGACCGTGCTGCTCCAGCGGATGCCGTTGTCCAGCTGGTAGCGATAGTTGGCCACCAGGTCCACGCCGTCGGTGCTGGTGTCGGTGGCGTTGGTGAAGTAGCGCGCGCTGGTGTAATTGATGTTGCCGACGCCGTTGGCCTTGAGGTAATCGATCGCGGTGTTGTTGAGCACCAGGTTCGACGACAGCGACACCCGGTCGCGGATATCGATGTGGTACAGGTCCGCGGTGACCGTCAGGTTGTCCAGGGGTTCGAGCACCAGGCCCAGGCTGTAGTTGCGCGACTTCTCCGCCTTGAGGTCTTCCGCCCCCAGCAGCCTGGCGACTTGGCTGTCCGCGGCGAAGGTGCCGGATTCCTGGATGGTATTGCCGATCAACTGCGAAGAAGTGAAGGTGAAGTTCTGCTGGGCCAGGGACGGCGCGCGAAAGCCCGTGGACACACTGCCGCGCAAGGCCACCCGCGGGGTGAAGTCGTAGCGCGCCGAGAGCGAGCCGCTGACGTTGGAACCGAAGTCGCTGTAGTCCTCATGCCGCACCGCCGCCGACACCGCCAGCTTGTCGGTGAAGTTGGTCTCCAGGTCCAGGTACTGGGCGAAGTTATGGCGCGACGAGCTGCCGGCGTCCGAATCGCGGAAACCGCCCAGCCCGGAACTGCCGGTCTGGTAGTAGGACTCGGGCTGCCCGGCCTCGATCTGATAGCCCTGGTGCAAGTACTCGGTACCGAAAGCCACCGACACCGGATACGGCAGCCAGCCCAGGCTGAACTCCCGCGACAGGTCCAGGCTCAGTTGCCGCTGGTCGTTGGTCAGGGTGCCGTTGTCGAACGCGTGCGGGGTGTTCAGGCCCAGCGAGGTATTGATGGTCTTGGTCCGCAGTTCATAGGTGTTCTTGCCGTAGTTGGCCGACAGGTCGTAGTGCCAGTTGTCGAGCAGCTCGCCACGCAGGCCGACCACCAGGCTGGTGTCTTCCAGGGTGCCGTTGATCAGCGGCAGGTAACCGTTGGGGTGCAGCACCCGGTTGTTGTTCGAAGCATTGCTGGCGCGATAGAAGGCCGCGGTTTCGCCCCGGCGCTTGCTGTAGCCGCCGAAGCCGTACAACTCGGCGGCATCGTTGAAGCTGTAGGCGGAGTTGAACTGGAACTTGCCCTCCTCGGTTTCCGGTTCGCCCTGGCGGAACACGTGCTGGCCGTAGGTGGTGGAGCCGACGCTGGCGGGCCGGAAGTCTTTGCCGGCGCGGTCGGTGTAGTCGTTGTTCGCACCCTCGCCGGACAGGCTGACAAAGCCGTTGTCCCCCAGGGCAAAACCGCTGTTGCCGGCGACCTGGCGCTGAATGCCGTCGCCCTTCTTGTACTGCCCATATTTGGTCGATATCGAACCGCCGTGGTCGGCGCTCTTCAGGATGATGTTGATCACCCCGGCGATGGCGTCCGAGCCATAACGCGCCGAGGCGCCATCGCGCAGCACCTCGATATGGTCGATGGCCGACAGCGGGATTGCGTTCAGGTCCGCCGGCGCCGAGCCGCGCCCCACCGCGCCGCCGAGGTTGACGAAGGCCGAGGTATGCCGGCGCTTGCCGTTCACCAGCACCAGCACCTGGTCCGGCGACAACCCGCGCAGCTGCGCCGGGCGGGTCAGCTCGGCGCCGTCCACCAGGCTCGGGCGCGGGAAATTGATCGACGGGATCAGCTTGGCCAGCACCGTGGCCAGTTCGCCGGAACCGGAGCTGCGCAGGCTGTCGCCGGAAATCACATCGATGGGTGACAGCGAAGCGCTGGCGGTGCGCTCCTGGGCCCGGGTGCCGGTGACGATCACCGTGTCCAGCCGGGCCGCTGTGTCGCTGTCTTCCGTGGTCTGCGCGGCCCCTGCGCCGCCACTCCAGAGCACGGCGCCCAGCACATTGGCCGAGACGATCGCCGTGGACAGAAGGTGTCGTGTGTAGCTCCCCATACCGCTCTCCTTGACGCTGAAACCAGGGCGAACAACCCCTGGCATGCAGACGAGCGATCCGTGCGGCGGACGGTGGCGATCATCGATTCTGTTTTAAGAATGGATCCAGTTGACCGGCCATATAATCTAAAACGCTATCAGATAAATTTTTAAATACCGTTATCGAATAAGCCAGAGCATAAGCCGAACGCATCCGCGACACTTCGTAAATACCGAATCACTGCTCAGGAATAATCGATTTTTCTTCACGACCACCTCCCCGCTAGCATGACCTGTCAGCTCCAGAACAAAGCCCAGACCGGGAGAACGGCATGCAGTCCCTGCACATCGGCGAACCCTGGATGTGGTTCGCCTTCATCGCCTTCGTGCTTGCCATGCTGGCCGTGGACCTGTTTGTCCTCGGCGGGCGCAAGGCGCATCGCGTGTCGGTGCGCGAGGCGTCGTGCTGGGTGATTGCCTGGTCCACGCTGGCGATGGTCTTCGCGGGATTGCTCTGGTGGTACCTGGAGGCCGAGTTCGGGCCTGAGATCGCACGACACAAGACCCTGGAATTCCTCACCGGCTATCTGATCGAGCAGTCGTTGTCGATCGACAACATGTTCATCTTCGTGATGATTTTCGGCTACTTTGGCGTGCCGCCGGAGTTGCAGCGCCGGGTGTTGCTGTACGGGGTGCTCGGGGCGATCGTGATGCGCGGGGCGATGATTTTCGCCGGCGTGTGGCTGGTGTCGCAGTTCGCGTGGCTGCTGTATGCGTTCGGTGTGTTCCTGATCATCACCGGGATCAAGATGCTGTTATTCGCCCACCAGCAGCCCGACCTCGCGAACAACCCCATATTGCGCTGGATACAGGGCCACCTGCGGATCACCAGCGGCTTTCATGGCGAGCATTTTTTCGTCAAGCAAGACGGCCGGCGCTGGGCCACCCCGATGTTCCTGGTGCTGGTGCTGATCGAGGGCAGCGACCTGATGTTCGCGGTCGACAGCATCCCGGCAATCTTCGCCATCACCACTGACCCCTTCATTGTGTTCACCTCGAACATCTTCGCGATCATGGGCCTGCGTGCCCTGTACTTCCTGCTGGCCGACATGGCCGACCGCTTCCACCTGCTCAAGTACGGCCTGGCGATCGTGCTGGTGTTCATCGGCACCAAGATGACCCTGATGCCGTGGCTGCACATGCCGGTGGAATGGTCGCTGGCCGTGGTCGGCGGGATCATCCTGGCTTCGGTGCTGTTGAGCCTGCTCGTGAGTCGCAACAAAGCGCCTGACGAGGACCGGATGCGAACCCCGTAGGAGCGCCTGCACGACGCCCCCCTGATCAGGCCAGCAGGCGCGCCTTGAAGCCCTCGATCCACTCGCGGACCATGGCCGAATACGGCGCTTGCGGGCTGGCCAGCGCTTTCATCTGCCCCAGAATCTGCTCCTGAAGAAAGCGCAAGCGCTTGGCGATGCGCTTGTCGCGCAACCTGCTGTCCCGATCAGGCCCGTCGGCCATCGGGATATCCGGGTCTGGGTCAAGCTCCTGGGCCATCAGACCCATTTCCACCGTCAGCATTTCCAGGAACTCCAACTGACGCAGTACGCGCGTGCGCTCCTGCACCAGCCCGAGCCGGTTCAAGCCATAGACATGGATCGACACCGCGCCCCTGAGGCTCAGCCCATCGGCCAGGGCCTGTTCGATGACCGCTTGCAGTTCCGGCCTGATCCCCGCCACACCGCCAACCAAGGCCAGGCCACCGCTGTCATGGGAACTGGGTAGCACCAGGCCGATCAGATTGCCGCTATCGACATGAAACCGCAGGTGCTCCTGCGGTTGATCCCGACACGGATCCAGCAGCAACGCCTGTTCAGCGCTAAAGTCCCGGGCACCCACCGCCGCCCGCTGGCCGAGGATCGGAAAGCTGTCCTGCTTGCCCGTCTGCATCACACTGGAACGACTGAACGTCTTTCCTTCATTGACCAGGCTGACCAGGCTGGCGGAAAGCCTGGGCGTCACCTGCCCGCTGCGTCGGTTGCAATGGATACAGCTGGGCAACAGGTTTTCCCAGTCCATGGCGATCCACCAGTAGCCGGGATGGTCCGGCTCCTCGTATACCCGCCCCTTGGGTCGGTAGTGTTCGATATCCACCGGCGCACTGCCATAGTAGAAGCTCTCGCAGTAGGCACATTTGCCATGGAACAACTCATGCAATTGCTTCTTGACGCTGTCTGACCTGTAGACGGCAAAGGCTGGCAACGCCCCCGCTGGCGCATTGAAGTAGTCCTGGAATTTCCGCAGTTCCTTGTTCGCCGGCGACTCGTCTCCCGACATAACATCGGGAACGGCCACGCGCTCACGACTGACGGCGCGCATGATTCAGAGCCCCTCCAGAATGCCGAGGATGCGCTGCTTGGCCTCGACCCGCAGCTGCCCGAGCTTGTGCGTCGATACCCGCCGCCGGTTATCCAGGTACTCGACAACAGCCTCCTGTACCAGCCGTTGTACCTCGGTGGAACCGACCGGCAAGGCAGCGCTGATATTGCGCTCGAGGCTACGCAGCCTTTCCTGTTGTGCCGGCGCCAGCAATTCCCCTCTTCCCCGGGCACTCAGCAGATCGGCCAGGTGAGCCAATTCACGCTCGGTATCTGGCTGGTCAGTGGAGGTCAGGCTGAAAAAGTCCGAGGTGAGCAACTGCTCGACCGTCAGTTGGCTGACCTCCGGCAAGCGGACCAGTTGCTCGACCATCACCGGCCACTGGATATCGGAGCGTTTGTCGCTGGGTACCCGCTGCATGACGATCACCTCACCGTCCTGCATGCCGCGCAGGCACAGCGGATCGTGAGTGGTGGCGATAAAGGTGACCTGGGGCAGTGCCTCGCGCAGCGCCCGCATGATCTGGATTTTCCAGCGCGGGTGCAGATGCGCTTCCACTTCGTCGATCAGCACGACCGCCTGGGCCGTTTCCAGGCTTTCGAAATACGGGTTGATACGCCGATCCATCAAGCCCTGGATGATGTCGCAGGCCATCGCCAGTACCGAACGATAGCCGGAGGAAGCCAGGCTCAGCGGTGTCCGGCACAACAGCTGGTCATCCCCTGCTGCAGTAACGATCAGGCATCGCTGGTTCTGCTCGTCGCGCTCCATGACGTCGAACTTACCTTCGATGGACAGGATGCCCCGCAGGGCTTGCACCACAGTGTTGAACTCGTCCGGCTTGAGGCCCAGCAGCCACTTTTCCGGGTTGGACAGCAAAGCTGTCGAATCGAAAAGGTTGATGATCGATTTGCTCGGGCTGTAGCGCCGCACCTGCTTCTGGTATTGCCGGAACGCACCGTAAGCGAAGACCGGAGGCACGACGTGTGTGCCGCCGTGCCAGAACATCCTCTCTTCAACGCTCAGATCACGTTGACTGCCATCCTGAAACGTCGCGACTACTGATGCCGAGCTGCATCGCGGTGCTTGTGCGACACCCAGCAGTTCGGGGTCCAGGGGCAACGAGGAAAGGTCGATCGGCAATTTTGTACAAGCCTTGTCGCCGCTGAGCACCAGAGCCGTGGCTTCCAGGATAGAGCTTTTACCGGCGGCATTTTCGCCAAGTATCAGCAGGGCCGGTTGAGCGGGCTTCGTGCCTGAAATCCGCATCGGCTGTACAGCGGGCATCTGCAGTTCGAGCTGCTCGATGCCCTTGAAATTGTTGAAGCGAATCGATGCCAGTGGCGGGTATTCACGGGGCAAGGGTTTCACCCGTTGCGAAGCCGGGGCGAATCGCTGTATCACGGACTCCGCCAGTCGGGATTCAAGATTTCCATACCAATCGTCGACATCAGCACTATGGGAGAGTGCTCGCAATGTCTCCTCGATACGCTCAGGAGCCAGTGCCGCCGGCGACACCTTGGTCTTTGCAAGCGCCAGGACGATGCGCCGGCACAGCAGGTACCAGCAGCCGCCAAAGTCCAGAGTGGCAAAGTCGAAGAGCATGAACGGCGGGCTTTCGCCCTCCGACCGGAAGAACCAGTTGTCGATCAGCTCGTCAAAGTAATCCTTCAGCTTGATCTTGCGCTGCTTGAGTACCTGGAGACGATTGAGCTTGAAATGCTCGATCGTTTCAGCCGCACGCTCGCTCAGCGCATAGAGTCGGCCCGAGAGATCGACCGACAGATGGCGGGCCAGGTCGACTTGTTCGCAGGGATCGAGCAGGAGTTGCTGCTCCTTGAGCGGGTAGTCGCGCCATAGCCCCATGTTCTCCTGGGCATAGGCCTCGATCTGCCGCGCCGAAGGCAAAGGCGAGCGGCTGCCCCGTACAGGAAAATAGTCCATTCGCTCGGGCTCGCAGCCCTTGCAGATGGCGTAGAGATTTTCCCAGGCGCTGCTCAGCCAGACGTAATACAGGTGGGCATCCGGCGTTCGCTGCAATGGGATGGCCTGCGTCCTCGGACGAAATCGATAAATGGCGGTGGGCACCTCCGCCCGCTCGCAGAACGCACATTTGCCGTGGAACAGCCGGCTCAGACCAAGACGGACGGAGTCTTCATTCAGATCGACAAGCGATTCCGGCACCCGACTCTGTGCCCTCTTGGTCTTGTCAGCCAGGAAATAATCGACCAGTACCTGCCTGTCGGCGCTGGCCTCCCGGCTCTGCAACAGACTTGGCGGTGGTACGGAACTACGATCGAAGCACTGCATGACTCTCCTCCTTGAGAGACGGGCGGGGGCTATCGCACCATCTGTCGAAAATCGGCAACTCTAATCGGCACGAGGCAAAAAGTAGAGGCGTTTTTCATCTCCCGCAAAACGTTGCATCCATGAACAAGATGCCTGGATCTTCACTCCAGGCGCCCTGCTTCACCCAAGCGCTCTATCAGTCGACAAATCCCAAGCGCGCCGCCTTCACCCACTCCTCCCAACTACGGGTGGCCAGGCAGTAATGCAGCGGGCAGCTCACCAGCAGCCCCACCAGCCAGCACAGGTCCGCGCCTTCCACCAGGTTGGCGTAGGGCCCGACATACAGCGAAGTACCTGATGAAGACCGGCGTATTGGACACAGGCGCTCGGCCTGCTAACGTCAGCGCTAGCCACCCTCCAGACCCGACCACCCACTCTGGACGACACCCACATGCCTACTCCCGAATCCACCCTGCTGCACAGCTGGCAGCACAACGCCCAGGCCTGGATCGACGCCATCCGCGGCGGCGCCATCGAGAGCCGCGTCGAGGTCACCGACCAGGCAATCCTTCTGGCCGTGCTGGGCCGTCAGCCCGAGCGTGTGCTCGACCTCGGCTGCGGCGAAGGCTGGCTGTTGCGTGCCTTGGCGCAACGAGGCATCGAGACGGTCGGGGTGGATGGCGATGCGACCCTGGTCGAGGCCGCGCGCGCCGCGGGTTCGGCAACGGTGCATGTGGCCAGCTATGCAGCACTGGTGGAAGCGCAGGTGGACATCGGCCACGACTACGACCTGATCTGCGCCAACTTCGCCCTGCTGCACCAGGACATCATCCCGCTGCTGGCCGCCATGCACGCCCTGCTCGCCCCGGGCGGCGCGCTGGCGATCCAGACCCTGCATCCCTGGAGCGCGGCGGCGGGCGACTATCAGGACGCTTGGCGCGAAGAAACCTTCGCCGGGTTCAAGGGCCAGTGGCAACCCATGCCCTGGTACTTCCGCACCCTGTCCAGCTGGCTGAATGCCCTGGATATGGCCGGTTTCCAACTGGCCAGCCTGCAGGAGCCGCAACACCCGCAAAGCCCGCTGCCGCAGTCGTTGCTGTTGCTGGCCGAGCGGCGTGGGTAAGGGTCTGCAACTGGCTGGCGCGACGTAGCGGTTGCAGGCCGACAGTCAGAGTCGCGGGTGCGGTAAACGGCTCTTATCTAGATCGGGAGAACGAATCGGCGTTCATCACCTGCGCCGCCATCTTCTGCGGGTTGCTCCGGCAAGAACCCACAGCGCTCCACCACCTTGGTCGAGCCGAGATTTTCCTTGTAGACATAAGCCACCAGCTGCGTCAGTTGCCAGCGCGTCCGCGCTTGCTGGATCAGATGCCGCAGCGCCTGTGTCGCGAGCCCCTGGCCGCAAGCGCTTTGGGCAATGCGATAGCCGACTTCGGCAGAACCCTGCGCCCTATCGATGTTTTTCAGGTTGGCTCGACCGACGATTTCTCCACTGGAATCCTCGATCACCAAGGGGTGCCAGGTGCCAGCAGCGAAATCGGCCAGGTAGCCCTCGATATGCTCGGCGACGCCCTGCAGCGAATAAAAAGCAGGGTCGCGCGCCTCGATATGAGATTCGAACCACTCACGGTTCCGGGTTTCGAAGGCCAGCAGCGCTTGCGTATCCGTACTGCATAGCTCGCGCACTTTGAACGACGGCATATACACCTCTCCTTTTTTTCATGGGTAACTGCACGGATTTGCCCACCTGTTCGCATTCGGCCTGTCCCGCCATTTGCATCCTGCTTGAGCCACTCCTTGCGTCGCCACGCAGGACTCCTGCCCTGCTCCAGGCCGCGCCATCTGTAGCTTCCAGTCAGCAACAAGCATCATCGAAGATACTGATTCGGCTACTCGTCGGCTATCGTCGCTGTGGCCGTTCCTGCGGGAACTTCAGATTACTGGCCAGGTCGATAGGAGCCCCTTCATCGGTCATGACGGGACAGTGAACAAACCCCAGCCAAGCAGCGCTGAAGGCCTGTTTTACGCCAGTGCCGTCGACGATCAACCGAGTCTGCCCCCTGATGCCAACCAAGAGTTTTCTGCCGGGTCTGATCCTGGCGCTCTGCGCAGTCGCGTCGCATTGTTCGGTTGCGGCCGAGCGCAAAGCCTCTCAGCAAAGCAACAACGCATCAACAACCCTGATTGAATCCGCCTCGCAGCAGTATGCAGATGGCCAGTTGGACCAAGCCGCCGCCACGCTGGAGCGTGCCCTGCATATCCAACCGAACAACCCCGCAACGCTGCACTACCTTGGTGTGTTGCGTCTTCAGCAGGGACAGTATCAGCAGGCCGAAGCGCTGGCGACGCGCTCCAATATGCGGGTCGGTCCCAACGTCGCGTTACGCAATCGCAACCTCCAATTGATCCAGGCGGCGCAGAAGGCCCTGGCGTCGAATAACCCACCCAACGCCGACAAGCCTCTTGTTGCCGTACGGGAGGGTCTGGAAGAAGAGGTTAAAAGGCGCCGTGAAGCAGAAACTGTCGCCGCCGAGCAGCCCACTCCGGATGTGGAGCGCCGCACTGAAACCTTCACCCGCGAAGCGGCGGAGAGCGCAGCGAACTGGCCAACGGGTGACAGTCCAAATCCCGAAGGGCAATTGCGAATGACGTCCGCCGAGCCAGCCCCCGGGTACGACGAGGTTCAGATTCCCCGTGGCCATCGGCCGCCGCCGGGTAAATGTCGAATCTGGTTTCCCGATCGCCCGCCGGGGCATCAGCCCAAACCCGGCAACTGCAAGAAGCTGCGCGATCGGGTTCCGTCCGGAGCCTATCTGGTGCAGGGTTGAGTTTGTGGGTGTCCACTTCTGGCTGTGGATGCAGCCGGTCGATAGCGGTCTGTCATGATCGCCAGTCAACGGCCAGAAGCAGTCATCGAGCACCTACAAATTCAGGGGCCGTTTAACTCTCCATTTTCGACGTCATTAGAACTGTGGTCTATCGTTGCCATTACTTGGCCATCAATGCCAGCAGATTTTCCAATCTCAACCGTCACGCAGAAATACCTAAGCTAGCTCATAAATTGTTTAAGGAAGAAATTTATGCGACTTCATAGGCTCTCAATTAACGGTTTCAAACGTTTGCACTCTGCGGAAATTGAATTTGGTAATGCTACTTTTCTGATCGGAGCCAACAATGCGGGAAAAAGCTCCGTACTAAAAGCTATCGGGTGGCTGCTGTCGAATAGTAAAAGAATGGATATCGACTGTTTCTGTTCTGAACTTGACGAAGAGACTGGCGAAACAAAAATCACGTGTGACACGGTTGTTTTAGAGGCTGAATTCAGGAGTGTTCCTGAGGTGGCGTCTAGTTGGCGGGGCTTTAAAGGGCGGATTTTTTCCTACGATCCTAAAGAAACAGGGGAAACCGGGAAAAGCATTTTCTACCGTAAAACATATAAAGTGCTCGAAGATGTAAAAATTGAGTTAAAAACCTTCAAACGATTATTGAAGCCGGAGTTCGCAGATGCTCAAAAGCCTGTTGATCTTTTAGCTGCTGGAGCTAATCAAGAAATAATTTCTGAATTATTCCCTGCTTTGGATAAAAAGATTGCGGCTGGAGAAAAGGACAGGCTGGAATTAATAGATGAACTGTGGGCAACCACCGACGAGGAAGAATGGGCTCTCAACCCAGGCGGTATTGGCAGCGTTGTTCTGGCCAAGCTTCCCTCTGTGCTCATCATCCCAGCCGACGCCGGCTCACATGAATTTGATCAGAAAAATGGTGTACTTCATAAAATATTGAATGAGCTATTCAAAGATGTCCGCGAGTCCTCCGCGAACTACAAAGATGCTCAACAATGTTTAAATCTACTCGCAAAAGAGCTTGACCCAGGCGACGCCAATTCTGAATTCGGCAAAATGATGACTGAATTGAACACGGTTCTTGGTGGTGTATTCCCAGAGTCCCGAATTTATGCTTCTGCTGACCTATCCAGCCCAGATGCATTGGTGCCTACTTTTGCTATAGAGATGTCAAGCAATATTAGAACTAGCGTGGCGAATCAGGGCACCGGCATGGTAAGAGCCGCCGTATTCGGACTATTGCGTTTTAGGCAGCAGTGGCTAAAGAGGCGTGCGGGAGATGATGACAGAGGTCTTATTATAGGCTTCGAAGAGCCTGAAATTTATCTACACCCAAGCGCTGCCAACCAGATGCGTGATCTCATTTACGAGTTGTCCGATCAGAGCTCTCAGATAGTGGCCACCACTCACTCGCCGTATCTTATAGATCTGTCTCGCAAGCCTAAACAGGTACTCAACCGTTTCCAGTACGAAAGAGACCATACTACGGTTCTACCTTTTTCAGTGTCTGAGGAGTTTATGAAGCTCCAGGGTAACGATAAAGACCAAGTAAAAATGCTAATCAAGCTTGATGATCATGTATCGCGGATATTTTTCACTAGAAAGGTATTGATTGTAGAGGGTGATACCGAAGAAGTTGTGATTAAAGAAGCCATTCGAAGAATGCCTCCAGAGATGAAAGCTCTCGTACTCTCAGGTAGCGAGATCGTAAAAGCTAGAGGAAAGGCTTCCATTATCGGTCTCGTAAAATATCTGACCGCGCTGAACGTGGATTTTTTCGTTATTCATGACAGAGACAAGGGAGTCGAAGGAGCAGAAAAGTTTAATGAACCAATCAAAACAGCGGTTGGTAATGAGAAAAAACTTATAGCTCTTGAGGAGTGCGTTGAAGATTTTCTCGGCTACCCTGCGCCATCTTCAGAAAAGCCGTTTAAAGCGTACAAGCAAACGCAAGAATGGGGAGAGAACTGGGAGGGAGTCCCCAAACAGCTCAAAGAACTGTTGCAAGAAGTGTATAGACCTTTGATCTAGTGCCAATGAGTCGTCAATGACCTCCTAGAGGCACCTGATGGGTTGATTTCGGTTGCTTTCGACCGTTTGCAGCTATTCGGGGGGGGCAACTACGGGTCAGAGGTCAGGATACTCTGCTTCCTCTCTTGATTGGCTTTCATGCCACTCCGCCCAAAGCTTCGCATCTGCAGCAAATAGTTCACGAGAGACAGTGCGTGGCCTGATCTCATCAATATCCTGTATATCCGTTGCAAATACGTAGCGGTTGGCACCATTGAGGATCATCGTCCGAATAAATGCTGCTTCGGTAAGACTCAGCGTGGTGCCTCGTTGAGGGGGGCGATAGCCAACACAAGCGAATAGAAGATGCTTGGGGCTCAGAGGAAGGAAAAGTCTTGTGCCTGGCACACCCCAGCCACCTTCAAGACTCAGCTTCCCGTTCGCTCCAACGCCCAGCCTCGTGAACGGGTTATCGGTGGTTGGCCAAGTGATTCCAGGTGGAGCCTTCAGGATGGTCCATCGATGAGTTGGCATACGATGGATTGTGCTCTTGAGGATATGTTCAAGCTGCCAAATCCAAAACTTCCGTCCGTTCAACACCCGCGCTTCGATACCTTCCTCGCCATCCTCATTTTTTACACGATGGAGCTTGAGCGGAAGCTTGCTGTATGGGTCTACAACTGGGGTAGGCTCAAGCTTGATACCGGCAGCCAAAGCTGCGCCAATTTTGGCAACTGACCCTTCCATCGATTCAGACAAAACTGCTCCAAGCGTTTCGTCCTGGCGCTTCATAAACCTCTGCAAGCCAGCGGGCGTCCTGACCGATTGCGCTACGGCAAAGCGGAATAAATTATTCCAATCCTCGCTGGTCAATCGCGACTCACTCACCACCTTAGCAATCGACGCCAATCCAGGCCCTTCAAAGTCACGATCAAGCCAGCGCTCAATCTCATCGCTGTCTTTAGACCCCGAGAAGTAAGTGTACAGGTGCTGGTGTTTCGCAATACTTTTGGGTGATTGAGGCTTCCAGGGCTCGCATTTTTCATGTGGCACCAAAAGCCTGTAGGTGAGGATTTTACCATTAATCGTCCACTGCCTCAGGTAGGCCTGAGGTACATAGTGGTTGTCCTTTTTGAAGCTTTCCATCGTGGGGCTAAATCCTCATTGCTCTGCCATAGTGCAGTAAGCCGTATTCAAGATCCGTGATACGACAGCTGATGGCTACCTCAATCCATGCTGGGCAAAACCCAATGAGGCTTCTATTTCCTTCTTCGAAGGAAGCCGCCTTGGCCGCTCAGCACCAAATCCCCAGGAGTCGTTTGATGATCATCGGGTGATGGCCAACGTGCTCCCCCCCTCACCTGGTATCGATTAGTCCGGTCAAATTCGTACTCGCTTTGGAGTTCGCCAGGCCTGAACAAGATCAACCGCATGTCGTACATGCTTAGTGATCACATCGGCCCTGCTCCACTTTCCAAACGTAAAAGCCCTATTTGTACAGAGCTTTTTATTTCGTTTCTGGAAGCTGTCGAAACGTTTAGAGAACGGGATCAGGAAAGCTGACGCACACGCCCTTCAAGCAGGCTTCTTCCTAGAGAAAAGAACCAGCACTGTGCCAACAATGCGAATCCCCAAACGATAAAGAAGCTAGCCTTCGAGAGCTGAAATGTTTCGGGCTCATACCACCACCAAAGAACCGGGATAGCAAAGAAAAGCCCTACCAACACACGCCACAGAGAGTGGAATGCTGTTCCAACTTCTGTCCAGGTGGAGCACCAGAAAGCCGAACGAGCTTTCATCAGCTCTGTTTTCTTCCAAACAAAGCGGTCAAAGAGAACAGCTATGAGATAAGGCGCCGGCAAGGTGACCAAGTACCAGAGTACTTTATCAGGCGGCATCTGAGCCTTAACCGCAGCGTCCAGCAGCTTAACTCCACCTGACCAGTAAGCGATGAAGGTAGGGACGCTTCCCAAAGCAAAAGCAATGAAAAACTCTTGATACAGCCTCTTGCGCTTATCCATAAACACCATAAAGTCAATTTTAGAGCGCCATCATAGCGGCATTGCGCCACTATCAGCCAGTGACCCGAGTCTGATCGCGTCAAGCAGATGCTTCGGTGCCAGATACACATACTTCATCGTCGTGCCGACGTCTCCCTCTCCCCAGTTTTAGCGAACTGAGAAGGCTTGAGCGGTATCTGGTAGTCCTGGCAGCCTCCTCTACTGCTCCGAAGAAATACATTGCCCTTGGTTTTCGTACTCACAAGATGACCGCTTTTGGCCGATTGTTACCCTTCGCAAATGACTGTTTCGGGATATTCACGGTCCCTCATTAGGAACCGCGAACGTCCACCGAGAATGCCTTGCACAGCCCTTCCCCCATTTCCACCTGCATCGCCTTATCAATCACCCCCCTTATCTCTCCTCTATGAAGCTGACGATAAAAAA
>NZ_JACNAC010000085.1:0-20346 GCF_017349775.1 Pseudomonas sp. GW460-12-10-14-TSB1 | reverse complement strand
ACCGTCTAAAAACAAGCCCACTGCCATACCGGTTTAGGCTTTGCTAGTGGAGGTCTCACCCATCAGCTTTTGCCAGCGGGCAGACGCGCCCGCTGCCCCTGCCTATCCGGGAGCCCCACCATGAAAATCAATCCCTACCTGATCTTCAACGGCGATTGCGCAGCCGCCTTCACGTTCTACGCCCAGTGCCTGCAAGGCACCCTCGAAATGATGATGACCTTCGGCGAAAGCCCCGCCAGCGAGCATATTCCCGCCGAGTATCACAACCTGATCATCCACACCCGCCTGCTGGTGGGCGACCAGGCCATCATGGGTTCGGACAGCACGCCCGATCGGCCTTACTCGGGTATCCACGGCTGCTCGATATCGCTGAATGTCGACAGCATCGCCGAGGCCGAGCGGGTATTCGCCGCGCTGGCGGACCAGGGCACTGTGCAGATGCCATTGGAAGCTACTTTCTGGGCGGCGCGCTTCGGCATGCTGGTCGACCGCTTCGGCGCCTCGTGGATGGTCAACTGCGAAAAGGACCAGTGACAGGCGCCTGTCGTTAAGCCAAAGGTGCCGCGGCGCTCCGCGGTACCTCAGGCCTCGCGCTTGGCCGCCATCGCCTGCATGGCCCCCAGCCGCTGACGCATGCCTTCGCTGGCCACCGGCCCGACCTGGACCGTGCACTCTTCCAGCGGCACCGGGCGACCATCGACCAGGTCCGCCATCATCGGCCGCACCGGCCGGCCGCTGGCGCGCTCGACAATCTGCACGCTTTCCCCTTCCGGCGCGTAATGGCGATTGCCCCAGGCAACGAACGCCATCAGCACCACGCGAAAATCCTCGCCCCGGGCCGTCGGCACATATTGGTAGCGCAGCGGCCGCTGGCTGTAGGCCTGGCGCTCCAGCAAGCCGGCCTCGACCAGCGAATTCAGGCGGCGGGTGAGCATGTTGGGGGCGATCTCCAGGCTGCGGGAAAACTCCTCGAAACGCCGCAGGCCATGCAGGGCGTCGCGCATGATCAGGATGCTCCACCACTCGCCCACCCGTTCCAGACTGCGGGCAATCGGACATTCTTCGTGAAGGAGGGTCTTGCGTTGCATGGCGGTTCCTCGGATTTCGCGGTTGCGTATTTGTGGTCCGGGCATGTTACTTTCATGATGATAGTGACGTCCATAGAGCGACACACCCCCACTCGAGATGAAGGAGCTGAAGGTCATGAACAAACGCATTGTCGTCACTGGCATGGGCGCATTGACCCCGCTGGGCTGCGGCGTCGAACAGGTCTGGCAACGCCTGCTGGCCGGGCAATCGGGTATCCGCCGGCTACCGGAAGAATTGATTGGCGACCTGCCGATCAGCATCGGTGGCCAGGTTCCCGACCGCATCCAGGACCCGCAGGCCGGCTTCGATCCGGACGCGCTGCTGGCGCCCAAGGAACAGCGCAAGATGGACCGCTTCATCCTGTTCGCCCTCGCCGCCGCCCAGGAGGCACTGACCCAGGCCGGCTGGGCGCCGCAGACCGCCGAGGCGCAGGAACGTACCGCCACTATCATCGCTTCGGGCGTGGGTGGTTTCCCGGCCATCGCCGACGCCGTGCGCACCACCGACAGCAAGGGGCCGCGCCGCCTTTCGCCGTTCACCATTCCATCCTTCCTCAGCAATATGGCCGCCGGTCATGTGTCGATCCAGCATGGCCTGAAGGGGCCGCTGGGCACGCCGGTGACGGCCTGTGCCGCGGGTGTCCAGGCCATAGGTGACGCCGCGCGGATGATTCGTGCCGGGGAGATCGACGTCGCGGTCTGCGGCGGCACGGAAGCCACGATTCACCGGGTCAGCCTTGGCGGTTTCGCTGCCGCGCGCGCCCTGTCGAGCGATTTCAACGACACTCCGGAACGCGCTTCGCGGCCCTTCGACCAGGCCCGCGACGGCTTTGTGATGGGCGAAGGCGCCGGCCTGCTGGTGATCGAGGAGCTGGAACACGCCCTGGCCCGGGGCGCTACGCCGATCGCCGAGCTGGTGGGTTACGGCACCAGCGCCGACGCCTATCACATGACCGCCGGGCCAGAAGATGGCGACGGTGCCCGTCGCGCCATGCAACAGGCGTTGCGTCAGGCCGGCGTCGAGCCGTCCCAGGTCCAGCACCTGAACGCCCACGCCACCTCGACCCCGGTGGGCGACAAAGGTGAGCTGGCGGCGATCAAGAGCGTGTTTGGCAACCACAGCGACCTGGCCATCACCTCGACCAAATCGGCCACCGGCCACCTGCTGGGCGCCGCCGGCGGGATCGAAGCGATCTTCACCATCCTGGCGCTGCGCGACCAGATCGCCCCCGCCACCCTCAACCTGGAAAACCCGGATGCTAGCGCACAAGGCCTCAACCTGATTCGTGGCCAGGCGCAGCCGCTGGCGATGGAATATGCCCTGTCCAATGGCTTCGGGTTTGGCGGAGTGAATGCCAGCGTGCTGTTCCGGCGCTGGGCGTAAGGCAGGGATTGTTCGCCGGGCATGGAGTGGTTTCAGTGCGGGTTCGCTGGAGCCTCAATGTGCCCGGTCAGCTCCGAGCAACTCAACTTGCTGTCGAACCCTCCGGCACCTTCGCCAGGTTGCCATGCATGCGCATCAGCATGGCTTTGAGCTGCTCCACTTCCGCCTCGCTGAAACCCTGGATGGCCACCTCCTCCCAATACATCGCCCGTGGCACCAGCGACTCCACCAGGGCCAGCCCCGCGGGGGTCAGGCTGATACAGACCTGACGGCCATTGGCGTCCTGCCGCTCGCGCAGGATCAACCCCAGCTTCTGCATGTTGGTCACTTGCCGCGACAAGGTAGAGATCTCCGCCGAGACCCGCCCGCCCAGCTCGCCAAGGCTGAGCCCGCCCTGCTCCCGCAGCACCGCGAGCACCCGGTACATGACCAGCGTCAGGCCATGCTCGCCAAGCTCCTGGGAAAAGCACTCGCCCATGCGCACCCCGACACGGGTGACCAGGTAAGGCACGGCGGTGGAAAAACAGTAACTGTTCAAAGGTTCAGACCTCGGTATCCATTGCTGAGACGGCTCTGCGCGGGGGGCATGTTACGTCGTTGAGCTGATCCGGTGAAATGCGCCTGTCCCTTCCATTCGACGCTGCCCGGGAGGGGGATGGTGGCAAACATGCACTTACAACTATTGCATATGCAACACTTGCAAATGCAAATGTCGATTGAAATACTCCTTCCGCGATCGTCCTCGACCCAAGGCCGCCACGCGTACCGAGCCAAGGAGGCGACA
Organism: Pseudomonas sp. GW460-12-10-14-TSB1; assembly: GCF_017349775.1. Taxonomy (NCBI): domain Bacteria; kingdom Pseudomonadati; phylum Pseudomonadota; class Gammaproteobacteria; order Pseudomonadales; family Pseudomonadaceae; genus Pseudomonas; species Pseudomonas sp. GW460-12-10-14-TSB1. The sequence continues at coordinate 17,090 of NZ_JACNAC010000085.1, read as the reverse complement.
CCCGGTTGATTCAACCGACGGCAACCCGGAGCCCTTCCACCTTTCACAACGGCAGATCGTCCCTATGAATGCTTCCTCTTCCTACAGTCTGGCAGCGCGGCTTTTCCACTGGAGCATGGCGCTGATCATCATCGGCGTCTGGCTGATCGGCTTTTACTCCGCCAACCTGCGTGGCGATGTGCCCAGGGGTGGCCCGGCGGTCTTCGTGCACAAGGCGATTGCCAGCACCGTGCTGTTCCTGCTGCTCGCCCGGCTCTGCTATCGCTTGACCCACCGCTACCCGGCCATGCCCAGCAGCGTCTCCAGGGCGATGTCCGGCATCGCCCATATCGCCCACGCCCTGCTCTACCTGGTCGCCATGCTCGCCGTGCCGCTTTCGGGCTGGTACTGGAGTTCGGTCGCCGGTCATCCAATCCCGCTGCTGGGCCTGTTCAACCTGCCGCCCATAGCGCCGGTGGATCAGTCCCGCTACGACCTGGCCATGTGGATACATCGCCTGCTGTCCTGGGGCGCCGGCGCCTTGATCCTGGTCCACGTGCTGGCGGCGCTCAAGCATCACTTCTTCGACAAGGACGACATTCTTGCGCGCATGTTGCCCAGGATTCGCCGGCGCGGCTGATACCCGGTCTCAAAGGGAGGGAGGATAGGCGGCTGCGGGTCAGCCTCGAGATAACCAAAGTGTAATGACGCTGGATTTATAGCGGCTGGATCGGGCTTTCACTAGGACGATCGTGCCAACACCCCCTTGTCTGACCCACACCCTCCAAATGAATGGGTAGCTTGGGCGCAGATTTTGGAGCGCGCAGTCACCAGGCTCCGGAATCCGAGCGAAGAAGAACAAGAAGACTTCAGCTCTTGTTTTTTTTCATGACTTTTTAGTTTGTGAGGGAAAACGAACCATGGCGATATTCGACTACAAGGGCCAAGACGGTCGCGTGCTCATTTCAGATGCCTGGAACCTTGCCACCTACACCAGCGGTGTAGCGACGGTAGGGGCGCTCTACAACCTACCCGGGGCGGTCCTGGGCGAAGGCAACACCTTTGCCCTGCCCAAGGGCTGGCGCGAGATCAGCGCCAGTGACCTTGGCATCGATGGCAGCCACCTCGACCTGACAGGCAGCTTCAAGGGCGAGAACGTATCCGGCTCCCAGGCCAAGGTGTTCGGCCAGTACGACGAGAGTGGCAAGCTGGTCAAAATGGGCTTTTCGATTGCCGGCACCAATTCGCCGATGGACCTGCTGGGTTATCCGGCGATGATCGACAACTCCTATATCCGCGGCTACGACTACCTGCTCGACTCGATCAAGAACTACGCCACCAGCCATAACCTGACGGGCAAGGATGTACTGGTCACCGGCTACAGCCAGGGCGGCTCCGTGACCAACAGCATGTACCTGGGCAAGGACACCCTGGCCGACGGCTTTTTCAAGGATTCGGACTACTTCGGCATGGCCTCGCCAAAGGCCAGCAACAACGACGGCATCTTCAACTTCGGCTTCGAAAACGACATCGTGCATCGGCTCATCGGCGAACAGACCGACCTGAGCGGCGCCATTCTCGCGGCCCTCAAAGGCAGTGACGCCAACTACACCTCGACCACCGACAACATCGTGCTGTTCGACACGGTCTACGCCCTGCCCACCTGGCCCAACGGCCCCTTCTCCGTGATCAATCCCAGCGGCTGGGTGGCGCACCTCGAAGGCATCTTCATCAATCCCATCCAGCGCATCGGCCAGTCGACGTTCTACGACTACATCGAGCGCGACAGCACCATCATCATCAGCAACCTCGACCCGATCAGCCGCGGCTTCACCTGGGTCCACGACAAAGCGTCCGCCACCTCCAACCACTTCGGCACCCCGGCCTTTCTCCTCGGCACGGACAGCAACGACAAGTTGCAGGACGGCCGCAACGATGACTTCCTGGACGGCTTCGCCGGCAACGACAGCTTCAGGGTCAGCACGGGCACCGACATAGTCGCGGGCGGGGTGGGCGACGACAAAGTCTTCCTACAGGGTACGGTCTCCAGCTACGAAGCCGTGCGCCTGAGCGATGGCAGCCTGTTTCTCAATGACACCAACGGACGTTACGGCCTCAAGGAGCTGCACGACGTCGAGCATGTCGAGTTCGAAGGCCTCCTGGGCCAGACCTTGACCCCGGCCTTTACCGTGACCAGCGGCAAGCTCGACTACGAAGGCCTGTTCGGGTCGAACAAGAGCTACGCCAAGGCCACCGAAGGCACGCAACTGGCAGACCTCCTGAAGGGTACCGCCAGCCGTGACCTGATCTTCGGCCAGGGCGGCGACGATCTTATTGAAGGCGGCGCGGGCAATGATCTGCTGCACGGTGGAAGTGGCAACGACACCCTGCTCGGCGGCAATGGCAACGACGCCCTCTATGGTGGCGCCCACAACGACATCCTGGTGGGCGGCCTGGGCAACGACACCCTCAGCGGTGGCGTGGGCAGCGATCTGTTTGTCTTCGACCAGGGCGGCTTCGGCCATGACCTGATCAGCGACTTCAACGTTCACCAGAACGGGTTCGATCAGTTGGTGTTCTCCAAATCCCTGTTCGCCTCCGCAGCCGCCGTCATCAGCGCCACCAGCCAGCAAGGCAGCGACAGCCTGATCGTGGCGGGAGACAGCAGCATCACCCTGGTAGGGTTCAACCCCGCGCAACTGAGCGCGGATATGATCAGCCTGGTCTGAGGTTCGATGGGTGCACTCTCCATTCATATGGGGGTGTTGCCTGACTGACCTGGCCATTACAGAAACAAAAAGGGCCCACCTGGCGGTGGGCCCTTTTCTATTCTGTTGATTCTTTACGGGGCTGCTGCGTGGAGCAGGCATCTGCACCGATACCCTGCCCGTTATCAGCATTTCGACCTCTCGTCCGGAATACAACTGCTCCGTATTTTATCTGTTCACCTGAGCATGCCGACAGTGAACGGAGTGACTAGACTCGAACGCGCAACACCTTCTCTGACTGGTCCCACCAACTACATTGCAAACAGCAGTAGTGGCCTGCAATTTTTGGACAGTAGTAGGTGCCAGCCCAGATAATTCTCAGTCTAAAAAGGATATGGATATGGGCATTACTGTTAAAAATAACTCATCCAACACCATTGAAGTTGCGGTCAATCATTGGGGCAGCGACGGAGATACCAGCTTCTTTTCAATCGCTAACGGCAAGCAGGAAAGCTGGGACAGGTCCGACAGCCGCGGTTTTGTACTCTCCTTGAAGAAAAATGGAGCACAACATCCGTACTACGTTCAGGCCAGTAGCAGAATTGAAGTCGACAATAATGCAGTGAAGGATCAGGGCCAGCCTATTCAACCCCTCTCCTAAATATCAGCCAAGGTGCCTATTAGGCACCTTGGCCGTAAAATACCGGCCTTGGAACACGCTTAAATAGCAGACGTGCTCTTCCAGCACGCAGAAAGTTTCCCCTCCTGGAGATACACATCCTCTAATCAGGTCTGGTGCGGGAATGTGACTTACGTCCGCTGCCTCCCGGCCTACCGGTATACCTATACGCTGACGCGCTACAGCAACCAGAGTGCAGGATCGAGTGTCCGGTGTTTCGAGAACGGTGTGTAGACCGGTACCGTCCTGGACGCCGAACCCGGATCAAGGATGTACTTGCAATAGGTCGAGAGGGTTCCGGAAGGGCTGACATCCACATAGAGGTTGGGGCCCTCTTGCTCCAGGATTGCCAGGGTTTCCTTGAAGTGAATCGGCTCTCTGAGCACCGCATCGAAATGATCGGCCTCATAGGCGCGGATGATCGCTTTTTTCTGGCAGGAGAATACCGGCACCAACGGGTGGCCGGGCGCACTGCTTCCATAATGCTCGCGCAGTGCCGAGCGGGCAGGATCGATGGCCGATGAGTGGAAGCCATACTCGACCGGCAAGCGGCTGGTGATATGGTTGCCCGCCTTCAGGTACGCCTCGACCCGCTCTATCGATGTGCTTTTTCCGGCGATCACGAAGTGCCTGTCGAAGGAAACCGATGCCATCTCGCAGTTCTCGTGCAACAGCCGGTCTTCGTCGAACAGCGCTGGCGGTGCAAAGACCGAGAGCATCCCTCCTCGCTCGCAGGTCCGCGCCAGCACCCGGGAGCTGACTGCCAGCAGGTCGATGCATTCTCTGGGGCTCAGCGCCCCGGACACCGCGGCACACACGACCTCCCCCAGGCTCGCGCCCAACAGCACATCGGGATAGATACCCCGCGATAACAGGGATTGGGTCAAGGCATATTCAAAACAGAAGACCGCCTGATTGGAGTAAAGGGTGGTGTCGAACGGGATCAGGGCGCTGACCTGGTCGTTGAACACATATTCAATGATCGACCCGCCGATCTCGGCCTCCACCCAGCGATCCAGACGCTTGAGACTGTCACGAAAAACGGGGTCGTGAACGAACAGAGTCTTGCACATGTGAAAGTACTGACACCCTTGTCCGGGGTACATGAAAATGGTTTTGCGTTGGGTCATGGGTTCTGACTCCTCAAGAAACACAGAAGCCCGGCAGCCGGCATCTAGGCTGATCGGGCCAAAAAGGTGAAGTCGACAAAGTGTTCGCTGACCAGGGGACATATGCGACGCAGCAGAAGATGTGGCGCGCGCGTCCCATGCCCCGCGCAGCACACGGCGGCCACATGAGTGACGTTCGGCTCGAGCAGGCTGAAATGCCAGCCTGTGGCCTGTTGCCCGGGGTCATCGAACCGACACTCGATGCGCTCGTCGTCAAGCCGATGGAAACCGAAGCAGTCGAACGCCGTCGCAAGGCCGGTCCCCGTGGCTTTGACATAGGCTTCTTTCAGCGTCCAGTAGCCGACATATCGCTGCCATCGTTGCACCGGCGCCAGACGATCGAGGGTCGAGACCTCATCCGCGCGAAAACAACGCTGGCCGATGGCGACAAAATCATCGCGTCGCTCATAGGACTCGGTGTCGATCCCCAGCTGGCCGCCTCTCATCACCCCGACCAGCACCACTCCCGCGCCATGGGAAATGTTGAACGACAGCTCACGCTCCTCCTCGGACGGGCACAGAATCGTCGGGCGGCCGTGCGCCGTCTTGCCGAACCGCCAATCCGCCGCGGCCCGCAGGCTGTAGCGCGAGAGCACACAACGCACCAGGGCACGGGTGACCAGGTATTGCCGACGATCATGGGCAAAATGAAAGGTCGACTCGATCGCCCTCTCCTCTTCGCAGAGCAACTCCTGGCGATAGCGTTCAAACAGCGCCGGCTCGATTTCGCTGCACGTTGCCATCCATAAGTGGATCTGCCCCTGGGGCAATTCCAGCCGCTCATGCAGGGCATCGACCTGACCGACATGCCTCATGCCGTGACCGGAGATGCGGGTCCTTGATCCAGCAAGGCCAGCAACCGCGGCAGAAACCGGCTGCCGAGCGCCAGCGCCCGTTGCTCCTGGACAACCTCCTGGAGTATCGACGCAGTTGTCAGCGGGTTCGCCAGCACCACGCGCAAGACACTGATCGAGCGGTTTGCCCAGCGCTCCGGTGTCAACCGGGTACGCGAGACAAAGGAGCGTCCGGCATCCCGTTGCCGCTCCTGGATATCGTCGTTCAGCGCGTCCAGGCATTCCTGCAAAGCGCCCACCTTTGCAGCGTCAGCCTTGTGCAAGGCCTGCATGACCAGCGACGGGACATAACGATAAGTCAGCAGGCAGAGTTGCGGTTCGCTGAGCAGCTCGAAGTCGTCCTGCTGCTTGATCAGGTCGGCAAAGTAACGGGCGTTGTCGACGCCGTGATCGATCAACTGCTCATATCCCTGACGCCCAAGAAGGTGCAGGTTGGCATACAGCAACATTGCCATCGCGCTGCGCGAGCCTTCCAGGGTATGGCGCCCCAGGTCCTTGGAGCCCTTGCGCACGATGTAATTGGCATGTTGGCTGATCGCGACGGTCAGCGTCGGCTGCCTGAAAAAAACCAGGCCGGCCCCCATCGGCACATACAGCTGCTTGTGCGCATCGATAACCACCGAGTCGGCGCGTTCTATTCCCTTGAACAAGGGCCGTTGTCGATCCGACATCAGGCTCGCGCCCCCCCAGGCCGCATCCACATGGAAATGACAACCCGCCTGCGCGGCCACATCGGCCATGGCATCGAGATCGTCGATAGCCCCGGTTTCGGTGGTCCCCGCGATCCCTACAAGCGCAAGCGGCTTGATATTGTCCAGGCGCAACCGCTCAAGGCAGCGTTGCAAGGCATCGATGCGAATACGCTCGGCGCCATCGGTGGGCACGGCAATCAGTTGGTCCTGGCCAATGCCGAGAAGATCGGCCGCTTTTTTCAATGAATAATGACCGCGCTCGGACACCAGCAGGGCCAGACCATCGTAACCGTAGTGCTTGAGCCCCTTGGCCAGCCCCTCCCGGGCAACGCCCGCGAACCCCTTGTCGGCGGGCAGCAGGTTATTGCGACTGGCCCACAGGGCCGTGATGTTGGCAGTGGTCCCACCTGCGCAGAATGCCCCCAGGGCATGCTCACCGCTGTGCAACGTCTGTCGGTAGAAATCCTCGTCATTGCCATAGATCAGCCGGTGCAGCATCCCGAGTACCTGACGCTCCAGCGGCGTGAAGGCATTGGAGGTTTCCAGCTTCACCGGATTCTGATTCAGCGCCGTCATGATCTTTGCCAACGGCAGCAGATACGACGGCAACGCGGAAGTCATGTGGCCGATGAATGACGGCGAAGCCGTCGGCGTGGCGCGGCTGAACACCTGGCTCTGCAGGTACTGGACATGCTCGTCGAGACACACGGGCGACTCCGGGAGACAGACGCTGGAGAACGCCGACTCCAGCCCCTCCCGAGCGTCACTCCCGAACCCTGGGCTGCTGAAGTAGCCGACCGGATGTCCCGCGATAGTGCGCTCCAGCGCCTCCAGTACCCTGCCGTTGTTCGCAGAGGGACCGAACAAGCGTAGCAGCTGTTGCAAACGCGGCGACATCGGTTCGCCCTGCCGCGCCCGGCCAGGCACGCTTCGCTCAAACCCGTGCTCTAGCTGCGTCATAGTATTTTCCCAACGAGCTTGGTCAGCACGTCGCCCGGACCGACCTCCTTGAACCGCGTGACACCGGTCGCCCGCATGTTCAGCACCGAATCCCGCCACATCACCGAACTGCACAGCTGCGCGGACAACCGCTCCACCAAGTTGTCGTCGCTATAGAAACCGGCGTCGATGTTGGACAGTACCGGAACCTGTAGCGGGGAAAACCCGATACCCCTCAGGAAATCGGCGAACGCTTCCTTGAGCGGCGCCATCTGGCGGGAGTGGAATGCCGCGCTGACCTTCAGGGGGACGTAGACGATGCCCTGCTCGTCAAACAAGCCATAGGCTGCTGCCAGGTCGGGTTGCAGCCCCGCGATCACAATCTGCGAGTCCGAGTTGTAGTTGGCCACGTCGATGCCATCCAGCCCCCCCTGGTTCAGGCAGGCACGGAGCCTGTCGATGTCGCAGTTGATCACCGCGGCCATGCCACCACCGGAAGCACTGCTCATCAGTTGCGCGCGTTTATGGACGATGCGCAGACCATCATCGAAACCGAATGCCCCAGCGACTAGAAGCGCGTTGTACTCCCCCAGACTGTGACCGGCCAGGCATGCCGCGGGCGTGGGGTCGTCCTGAATGGCTTTCAGGTAACACAGCGTATTGACGGTAAACAGTGCCGGTTGGGTGTAGAGCGTGTTGTTGAGTTGGCGCTCCGGGTCGTTCAGGCACAACTCCTTGATCGAGTAGCCGAGGATGTCATCCGCCATGCGCGTATAAAAGTCGAACTCGTCGAACAACTCGCCACCCATGCCCTGGCTTTGCGACCCTTGGCCGGGAAAAATGTAGGCTTTCATTTCCATGCACTCCTTTTCATTAGGGACCGCCGATTGGCGGCTCAGGCCTCGACCGATTGCGCCGACAGGTTTTCTGTCGCCCCGGGCGTTGCCCTGTCGGTCTTGGCATACAGCCCTTGGCAATAGCTGCCGATCTGGTCCAGGGCCGGTTGCGTGGACAGCATCAGCATGTGACACAACGCATCCACCTCGACGACTTCAAGGCCCGGCATCTGCTGCTTCCAGCCTTGTGCGTAGTCGTCCTGCCCCAAGGCACTGTGTTCCCCGCGCACGAACAGATACGGTTGCAGACCACCGAAATAATTGCCGCCACGGTTGTGCAGGTAATGGCATCGAACGGCCGCGGGATGAGGCAAGGGCAGTATCTGGAAGTTCGTGCTGTCGTAGGCCGACTGCACCTTGGCGTTATGCCGGATACGCTGCATCAGCTGGCCGACCGAAACATCCGAACTGTGCTGGCAGGCCTGCTCGGCGAGGGCCTGCAGGAAGTCATCGTCGCTGACGTCACTGTCGATCCGTTCCTGGTGAATCATGTTCTCCAGCGCCTGCTCCAGGTCGTCGCCATACGAGGCGCCGATGGCGATGTTGGCGCTCTGCAGGTAAAGCGTCTTGGTTGAAACCCCCGCCCCGCTCATGGCGTGACTGTCCAGGCTGTCGACCATCACCAGGCTGTCCACCGTTTCACCGAGCTCCTGCAACTGCCGCGTCACTTCATAGGCCAGGGCTCCGCCGAGGGAGTAACCGCCCAGGGAATAGGGACCGTCCGGCTGCTGCATCAGGATCAGGTGGCAGTAATAGGTCGCCATCGCCTGCAAGCCCTGGAGTGGCGCACGTTCACTCATGTAGCCACGGGCCTGGATACCGAAGAACGGGCGCTCGATGCGCTGTGCCAATGCCTGGTAAGCCTCGACACCACCGATGCCGGCATGAATCCAGAACACCGGGCGCCCACTACGGCCCTGGTTGAGCGCAACCAGCTCCGGGTAACGCCGGCTGAGGTGGCGTACCGGATGCGACTCGATCGAGGCAACCGGCTGCGCGTCCAGCAGGCGAACGATGTCGTTCAGCGTCTGGCACTCACGCATATCGGCCAGAGCGAACTCGCCGAAGCTCGCACTCAGCCGCTGGTAAAACAGAATGAAGGTCGCGGAGCCCAGGCCGTACTCGCTCAACGCCCGGTCCTCGCGCCAGGTGGTCGCCGGCAGTCCGGTCACTTCCGCGAGGATCCGCCGAATCCTCTCCAGCAGCGGCCCTTGCGGCTTTTCCTCGGCCCATGGCTGCGGCCCCGCTTCTGCCGCCGACGGCGCCGCGCCGACCCAGCAGCGGACCTTGTCGAACGGGTAAAGCGGCAAAGCCACCGGGCGATGACAGTCACTGCCGTCCAGACGCCGCCAGTCGATATCAATACCGTTCGCCCACAGCGCCGCCAACGAGAGCAGATGCTTTTGCCCGACGGCATCGTCGATCAGGCTGTCGGTGGTGCGATCCTGTGCCAGAGCTTCCAGCAGTCGACTATCGGGCGTCTCGACAGCCCCTGTAAAACCGACGCCATCACGTTTCGACCAGCCCTCGGGGTCCGCGCAAAAAGCCTGCAGGCTCCGCATCAGTTCGCTCACGTCGGACACCACCATCGCCAGCCGGAAGTCCATGGCCTCACGCTGTTGGCGCAGGGCGCGCGCATAGTCGACCAGGTTTGCATCCAGGCCCGAGGCCAGTGACCGCAGGTGAGCCGCCGCCAGGGACAGCAGCGACGAGGGACTAGCGGCGGACAGCACGATCAGTTGCTCTTCGGTGGCCAGCGGTACCGGTGCCGGGCACTGCGGCTGCGCAATCTCGAACGCCTCGACGACGACATGCGCATAGGTTCCGCCTGCGCCGAACGAATCGATGGCCGCACGCCTCGGTACGCGACATTCCCTGCCATCGACCGTGAGGATCGGTTGTGGCCAGTCGCGCAGCGTCGGTTGCAGTTCAAAAGGCGCCTGCCGCCAATCGATATCGCTGTTCATCTGGCCGATACCCGGCGTTGGCAGCCACTTGCGATGCTTGAGTTGCAATAGCACCTTGGTCAATTGCGATAGGCCGGAAGCGGCCTCGGCATGCCCGATGTTGGATTTCACCGTACCAATCGCACAGGCCACCCCAGGCTCGCTGAAGACCTTGCGCAGCGCCAGCATTTCCACGGCATCGCTGAGCGGGGTACCGTTGGCGGCGGCTTCGATGTAACTGATGCTGTTGGCCGCGACGCCGGCCTTTTCCAGGCTTTCCCGGATCAGGGCTGTCTGCGCCTTGACGTTCGGCGTGGCGTAATGGCTGGCCCCGCCGCTGTGACTGACATGGGTCGAACGGATCACCCCCAGCACTTCGTCCTGGTCGCGCAAGGCATCGCTTAACGGCCGAAGCAGCACGGCGCCCACTCCCTCGCACGGCAGATAGCCGCTGCCGTCGCTGAAACTGCGACTGTCGGGCGCGCTGCCCAACATGTTCGATGCCCCCAGGCCGATGTATTTCTTGGGGTGCAACGACAGATTGACACCGCCCACGATGGCGCCCGTGCATTCGCCCCGCAGCAGGCTTTCGTGGGCATAGTGCAAGGCCACCAACGACGATGAACACATGGTATCAAGCGCAACGCTCGGCCCACGCAGATCAAAAACATGGGAAACGCGGTTGGCGATCGAGCTGTAGGAGGAAATCGATACCAGCGACTCACTGAGCAGATCGCTGTCCACGGCACTGTATTGCTGGTACATCGCGCCGACGAACACCCCCAGCTTCGACTGGTAACGCTCGGCGATACGCTGACGGGTCAGACCGGCGCTGTCGAAAAGGTGTTGAACCGTCTGCAGGAACAGGCGCCCGTTCGGATCGAGAACGCTGGCCTCCCGCGGCGTCAGCTTGAAAAACGCCGGATCGAACGCCACGACCTCTTCCAGGAAACCGCCCCACTTGCAGGTACTCTTGCCCAGCGTCGGCGTGCGGGCATAGAAGTCGTCGGCATTCCAGCGCTCGGGCGGGATCTCACTGATGCCGTCGTAACCTTCGGCCAGGCACTTCCAGAACTCATCCACCGAGTCAGCACCGGGATAACGCCCCGCCACCGCCACAATGGCGATCAACGGCGGCTGTTCGGCGTCACCGGCCAGCCCATGCACGGACGCCTCGACACTACGCGGTGCCGGAGGCTGAACCGGCAATGCGGGCACGTCGGCGAAAACCGCGTCCTTGACCTCTCTCTGTACAACCTGGCCCGGCGCAACCTGTCCCGGCGCAGGCCAGCGACGGGCCACGATCTCGGCATGCTGCGCCACAAAGAAATCGGCCAGTTCCGCCAGCGTCTGGTACTCAAAAAACAGTGTTTTGGGCAAGGAGCCGAAATCACTTTCCAGCTGCGCGATCACCCTCATCATCATGACCGAATCGATACCGTACTTGCTGAGCAAGGCATCGACCTGAATCCGCTGTTCGGCAAGCCCCAGTTCCTGCGCCACCAGTCGGGTCAAGTGCGCCAGCAGTGCAGAACGCGACCCGGCCCCGGTCTCTCCCCGGGCCACCGGAGTCGCCAGCGGTGCGACGTCCGGAGCCTCGGCCAACGGACTGAAACCATGCAATGTCGTCGCCACCTGACGTATGCGCCGGACATTGCCCTCGACCACCAACACCTGCTCATCGCCCTGGGCCAAGGCCTGATAGAAAGCCTTGAGGGCGTTTTCGGTGGACAGCGCACGCAGGCCGCTTTCCTGCCACATGCGCTCCACCTGCCGTGGCTCCATGCGCATGCCACCGTCCTGCCAATAGGGCCAGTTGATCGACACCGTTCGGCCCGCCCCCTGCCCGGAACGCACCCGTTGCGCACGCAGCCGGGCGTAACCATCCATAAAACCATTGCCCGCGGCGTAATCGGATTGCCCGGCATTGCCCAACACGCTCGATAGCGAAGAGAACAAGGCAAAAAACGACAACGGCAGCGTCCGGGTCGCCTGGTCCAGATTCACGGCGCCACGAACCTTGGGGGAAAGCACCTGTTCAAATTCACTGACTGACTTGTTCAGCAACAGGTTGTCGCGAATGATCCCGGCGCAATGGATCACCCCGTCCAGCCGGCCACAGGTATCCAGTACCCAACCGATCAAGTTATCGACTTGCTCCGGATCGGCGATATCGGTACGCCGGTAACTGACCAGGACACCGGCACGCGCCCAGGCCTCCAGTTGCTTGCGCGCCTGTTCGTCCACACTGGAGCGCCCGACCAGGATCACCCGGCTGTTGAACCCCTGGGCCAGAATTTCCTCGATCAACAGGCGCCCTACCGCGCCCAGCCCGCCGGTAATCAGATAGACATGCCCGGCCCTCCAAGGGCTGGGGCAATGATCGAGCAGCGTCAATTCCTGCCAGTCCAGCGCATACCGCTGGTCATCGCGATAAAGGATTTCCACATGGCGATCGCCCGCCTGCGCGTTGCCGCGCAACTTCGCCGTGAGCGTTGCCAGGCTCTCCTGGGCATTGACCGCGATCACCTGCCCGCGAAAGCCGGGGTATTCACTGGCAATGGTGCGAAACAGGCCGGCAATGCCGGAGCGCTGGGCAAACTGCTCCTCGCTGAGGATCACCTGAACCAACGGCAGCTGCTTGTCGCCACGGCGCAAGCATTGATGGACCTGCTCCAGCAACGCCACGGACAGGCGTTCAAAGGACTGCGCCAGGGCAGCGGATGCCCCGTCGCTGAAGTCATGACACTGGGCATCGGGGTAATGCGCGCTCAGGGCGGTGAACGGCAACGAAGCCATGTGGCAAAAATAAATCTGGTGAGCTGAATGCTGCATGTTTTGTCCCTCGGACTTCAAAGGTTGGCCAGCGTCCACCGGGGACTCAGAATCACCAGTGCGTCGTCTTCCAGAGATGGCGTGGCATCGGCGGGCAATCCACGGGTTACCAGGCCGCGCAGCGACAGGCACAGGCCCCCGGCCTGGTCGTACACATCGATATCGGTTTTCGGCCCCAGGGCGTTGAACGCCGGTTGTCGCCGCAGATGCGCCCACAACGTGCCGCGACAGGCCGCGAACAACTCGATGCTGTCCGCCGCGAAAGGCAAGGCTATCGACGGCTGTGGCCCGGCGGCCGCCGCCGGCTCGAACAGGGCCAGTGCCTGCAGAACCCCATCGAGCACACCGGGATCGATCACATAACGCGCATCGGCATAGGCCTGCGGATCTGCGCTCAGGCCCACCAGCACGCTGTCCGGCTTGCTCCCCAGCCAAGTCAGGGTGCGCAGCGACGCGCCGTACTCCAGGCCATGCTCGGCCAGTCTTTGGTAGAAATCGGCGGCGCCGAGCGCCAGCGGCGGATAGGCATCGCGCAGGCTGTCGAGATCAACCACGCTCCGGGCCTGGCGTTCAGGAAAGTCGATGCTGCCTTGACAATGGAAGGTCCCCTCGGCCGCGGAGATCGACTGCCCGAGACAAAATTGCAGGTCCGTGGCGGTGCGCTTGAGCACCAACTCCAGGCTCAGCGGCTGCTCGCCGCTGACCGGTGTCACCCACGCGAGGTCCCGTAGGCGCATGGGCATCACGCTATCGACCGCCTGCCCCAGCGCCGAGGTCGCCGCGCAACGAATCATTTCCACCTGCGCGGCAGCCGGTAGCAGACGTTGCCGGGCAACACGGTGATCCCTGAACAGGGGCTCGGAGCCATTGAAATGACTCACATAACGAACGCCCTCCAGGCCAGAACGGTTTTCCTGCATCAGCGGATGCAGCTGCGCAGGCGCCGCCAGTGACGGCAACAGCGCGACCGCCTGCGCCCCCAGGTCGAGCCAGAAGAACTCCTTGGCGAACGGATAGGTCGGCAAGCTCACGCGCCGGCCCGGCCGCCCGGCATAAAAGCGCTGCCAGTCCACTTGCAAGCCCTTGACCCACAGGGCCAACAACTTGCCGAGCTTGCCCTTTTCAAACCAGTGATCGATGGTCTGGCGCAGGTCCTCATCGCCCTGCAGCAGGCCCATGGCCTCGCGGTGATCCTGCAGGGAGCCCTGGAACAGCTCGCCCCGCTCGACATCGCGCCCTTCGACAAACGCCTTCAGGGTTTCGCAGACCGCTTCCCGCGTCGAAGCGCCGAACGCCAGGCGATGCTCCATGGGTTCGCGCCCCACCTGAAGGGTGTAGGCCAAATCCCGCAGATCGACCTGAGCGCCGCTTCCCTGCAAATGCGCCAGCAAACGTTCGGCACGCTGACGCAACTGGGGAGCCGACTGCGCCGACAACAGGATCAATGCCACGCCGGATGCAATGGGAGTCCGCGGTCTCGGGTCCTGGTACTCCTGAATGATCAGATGGGCGTTGGCCCCGCCGGCCCCGAATGATGAAATGCCCGCACTGCGCGCTACGGAGTGCATCTGGCCGTCCACCTCCACCGACAGGCGTTGCCACTCCTGCGCGCTGAGTTGCAGCTTGAACGGTGTGCGCGCGAAATCGATACGCGGGTTGCTGCGCTCGCTATGCAGCGTCGGCAACAGTGTGGAGTGCTTGAGCTGCAGCAGCACCTTGGTCACGCTGGCGATGCCGGCGGCGCTTTCGCAGTGGCCGATATTGCTCTTGACCGAACCCAGGGCGCAGAACTGACGCTCGTTGCCAGCCTCGGCAAATGCATCGCTGAGGCCTTTGATCTCGATCGGGTCACCTAGCGGCGTACCGGTCCCGTGCGCCTCGACATAGCTGATATGGCGCGCGGGAACTCCGGAGCGCCGCAAGGCCTCGCTCACCACCGCGGTCTGCGCCGCCGGGTTCGGCACCGTGAAACCGCTAGTGCGACCTCCAGCATTCATCGCACTGCCCTTGATCACCCCGTAAATGTGATCGCCAGCGGCCACCGCGGCCGACAGCGGCTTGAGCAGAATCGCGCCCACCCCTTCACCGTCGACGAAACCATCGGCGTCGGCACCGAAGGCCCGGCACTGATCGCTCTCCGACAACATCCCCATCAGGGACAGCCCCATGTAGTGGGTCGGACTCATGATCAGATTGACCCCACCGGCAATCGCGCTGTCGCACGACCCCGACAGCAGACTGTCGATTGCCAGGTGAATGGCGCTCAGGGACGAGGAGCACGCCGTGTCGACCGCCAGGCTCGGCCCCTTGAAGTCGAACAGGTAGGAAACCCGATTGGCGATCGACCAGTAGCTGGCGCCGTTGACGTAGTCGGCGTTCATTGCCCCGACAAACACCCCGACCCGGTTTCCGTTCGACAACGTACCGGGGGTGTAACCGGCCTCCTCGATGCAGGCATACGCCTGTTCGAGGAACAAACGGGACTGTGGGTCCATACGCTCGGCTTCGGTCGGCGATATCTGGAAAAACAACGGGTCGAACGCGTCGATATCGCGGATGAATCCGCCCCATTTGCTGTAGTGCTTGCCCCACTTGCCACGCTGCTCATCGAAATGCTGGCGCCAGTCCCAGCGTTTTGGCGGAATTTCGCTGATGCAGTTGCGCCCCTGGGACAGGTTCTGCCAGAACTCTTCCAGGTCGTCTGCCTGGGCATACCGCCCGCTCATCCCGATAACGGCGATGTCACAGGCGCTGCTCCGGGGATCCGTAACAGCGCTCGGCGCCTGCGGCCAAGCGGCCAGCGGAATCGGCGCCGGTGGTGCGAACGCTGGCGCCGGCGCGACGTCCGACGGCGTCGACTGCACCCCCAGCAATGTCTCCAACTCGAGCCGATGCTTGTTGATGAAATGCATCACCAGGGCGCGGATGTTCTGCACCTCGAAAAACAGTGTATTGCTCACATCGGCGAAGGACTGATTGAGGATCGCGACCAGCCGTACCGAATAGATCGAGTCGATGCCATAGCTGTCCAGCGGCTCGTCGACGTCCAGGCGCTCCACGGGAATCCGCAGCTCCTGCGCGATCAGGCGCTTGAAGTGGACCAGAGCGGCGTCGAGCAGCTGCCCTTCGTGTACCTGGGCGGTCTGAGCCGTCACCGGCGGCTGGCTCGCCTGCGGCGCGTGTTGTGCGTTGGCTGACGAACGCAACGGCTGACGAATGACCCCATCGCTGACGGCTTCCAGCACCTCGCCACTGACCGTATCCGACAGTTGCCCCATCACCTTGAAGCCTTCCCGATGCAAGGCCAGGCGCAGCTCATCGGGGCGTCCATGGCTAGCGACCAACAAGGTTCCCTGGCGTTTGAGCAACACCTTGATGTGGCGCAACGTCAGCCGGAAATCTCCAGCCGCTTGCGCCAGGGCAATGACGAGATCGTATTCCCCCGGTTTCAGGCCTTGCCCGGCGATGTCACATTGCGGGTCGAAAGCCACCGCTTGCAGTCCGCCAACCTGCCCTTCCAGCCCGGCGATCATCAACCGCTCGGCATCGCCATCGTGGCTGCACACATACCGCTGCGTGGCTTGCAGTGGCTCCAGCACATCGCCGCGCGCCGCGAAACAGCCCCCCATGTCCAGTATCGATACGGCGGCACCCGGGGTGGCGGTCCACTGGCGCCAGCGCTCGACAACGCTGCCATCGGGGCGGGCAGCCTGGTCCGAGTCACGGCCAGGCAGCCCGGACTGTGCCGCCAGCACCGTCAACTGTTCGTCGGAAGGAATCAGCGCGGGCGGGTTGCGGACCTTGTCCGTGACCTTGAGCAACGCCAGCTGATCGAGGTCGTCGCCAAACAGGTAGTTCAACGCTTCCATGCCATCCACCGGCTCGATGGAGGCAATGCCGTTGCGCGCCATGAGTTCACGGTAGTGTGCGGAGGCCGCGACACCGGTGTTGCCCCAGAAGCCCCAGTTGATGACTTTGACCCGGCTCGGCAACTCCCGCGCCAGCTGCTCCGCCAGGGCATTCTGGAACAGGCACCCGGCGCTGTAGTTGGCCTGGCCCGGCGGCGGCGTGAACACCACGGTCGAGGAGAAAAACAGCAGGAACTGCGGGGGCGCCTCTCGCAGTGCGATCCCCAGGTTGAGGCTGCTCTGGAGCTTGGCGAAATACACCCGACGCAGTGTCGCCTCATCCATATTCGCCAGCGTGCTGTCTTCGAGCAGCAACGCCGAATGAATGACGCCATGGATGCTGCCGAAACGCTGGCGAACCTGCCGCAGGCACGCCTGCAGAGCCTCCAGATCACAGGCGTCGGCCTGGTAATAAACCGGCGCGCGCCCCGCCTGGGCACAGCTGTCTATCTGTCGTTGAATATCGGCATCGAGCGCCCGCCGCC
>NZ_JACNAC010000084.1:0-20483 GCF_017349775.1 Pseudomonas sp. GW460-12-10-14-TSB1 | reverse complement strand
ATCGCGAGCAGTCGAGCATCGACCGGCTGCTCCTACAGGGAATGGCGCAAATATCTGTAGGAGCGAGCTTGCTCGCGATAAGGCCGGCAGGACGTCACTATTTCAAGCTGGCCTGCACGGCGGCCACGCCATCCTTGCCATCGAAGCTGCTGACCCCGGCCAGCCAGCGCTGCAGGTCTTCGGGATGCTCGCGCAGCCATTGCCGCGCCACGTCCTGGGGCGTCTTGCGTTCCATGATCGGCACCATCAGTTGGCTTTCCTGGGCCGCGGTGAAGGTCAGGTTCTGCAGCAGGCGCTGGACGTTGGGGCAGCGCTCGGCGTAGTCCGGCGCGGTGACGGTGGACACGCTGGCCGCGCCTTCGTTGGGCCCGTAGACGTCTTCGCTGCCGGTCAGGTAGGCGATCCGCATATTGATGTTCATCGGGTGCGGGGTCCAGCCGACGAAGACCACGAACTCCTTGCGGTTGATCGCCCGTTGCACCGCCGCCAGCATGCCGGCCTCGCCGGACTCCACCAGCTTGAAGCCCTTGAGGCCGAAACGGTCGCTGTCGATCATGGTCTTGATGGTGGTGTTGGCGCCGCTGCCGGGCTCGATGCCATAGATCTTGCCGCCCAGTTGCTCCTTGAAGCGGGCGATGTCGGCAAAGGTCTTCAGCCCCGCGGCGGCGACATAGTCGGGCACAGCGAGGGTGGCCTGGGCGTCGGCCAGGCTGGGTTGATCCAGGACCTTGACCTGCCCGGCCTCGAGGAACGGCGCGATGTTCTTGTCCATCGCCGGTTTCCAGTAGCCGAGGAAGATGTCCAGGCGCTTGTCGCGGATGCCGGCGAAGATGATCTGCTGCACGGCGCTGGTCTGTTTGCTGTCGTAGCCCAGGCCGGTCAGCAGCACGTCGGCCATGCCACTGGTGGCGATGACATCGGTCCAGTTGACCACGCCCATGCGCACGGTCTTGCAGGAGGCGGGCTCGCTGGCCCAGGCATTGGCGCTGAGCAGCAGGGCGCCACAGAGAAGCGGGAGACAAGGCTTGAACAGGGTTTTCATCACAGGGTCTCGTCCGGCAGGTTGTTATTGTCGGGGGCGGCGTCTTGTTGCGCCGTGCCCACCACTTTAGGTAACCCTGATCGTTATGAAAGCGCCCTGAGGCGACCGGCTCTTGCACTGGGGCGACCCGACGGCTTCAGGCCCACAGGCTCGCCCAGGCCGAGGCCAGCAGCAACAGCGCCATGCCCCGGTTGAAAGGCTGCATGGCCCGCGGCGAACGCAGCAGCCGGGCGGAGCCGGCGCCGAGCAGCGCCCAGGTGCCGAGGCAAGGCAGGGACACCAGGAAAAATACCAGCGACAGGTACAACACCTGGCCCTGGCGTTCGCTGCCGTTGCCGGCGAATACGCTGACCACGACCAGGGCCATCATCCAGGTTTTCGGGTTGACCAGTTGCAGGCTGGCGGCGCCGAGCAGGCCCAGGCGCCTGTGGCTGGTGTCCGTTTGTGGGTCGAGGGACGGCGCCGGGGCGCGGAAGATCTGCCAGGCCAGGTAGCTCAGCCAGATCACCCCGGCCCAGCGCATGGCGCTCGGCAGGCCGGGCACCTCCATCAGCGTGCGGCCGAGGCCGCTGCCCACCAGCATGACGATGCCGGCGGCGGCCACGCAGGCGCCGAGAACGATCGGCAGCGCAGCCCTGAAACCGTAGCGGGCGCTGTTGCTCAGCAGCAGGATATTGGTCGGCCCCGGGGTGATCGAGGCGACGAAGGCGAACAGCAGGAAGGGCAGCAGGGTGGACAGGGAAGGCAACATCGCAGGCAGGCTCCAGTGAAGATCGATGGAGGCGATCTTCGCCGGCGCGGGTTCAGGCGTCTGGAAGGTTTGAGCAGCGCTTGCGGTAGGCCGCCGGGGTCAGGCCGTAGGCGCGGACGAACCAGCGGCCCATATGGCTCTGGTCGGCGAACCCCAGGGCCATGGCCACCTCGGCCGGTTGTGCGCCGCGGGCCAGCAGGCGCCGGGCCTTGGCCAGGCGCAATTGCACCAGGTAAGCGTGGGGCGGCAGGCCATAGGCGGCCTTGAAGGCACGGGTCAGGCGGAAGCGGTCGACACCGCAGACCGCGCCCAGCTCGTCCAGGCTGATGTCCTGCTGGGCATGGGCATGCAGGTAGTCGCGGGCCTTGTGCGCCACCAGCGGCAGGCGCGGGTCCTGGTGGTAGCGCTTGCGCCAGCGCAGGTGCCCGGTGAGCTGGTCGAGCAACTGGTCCATGGCGCTCTGGCGGACGATGCGCAGCTCGCCGTGGTGCAGGCTGTGGAAGGCAGTGCTGGTGGCCTGGGCCAGGCGCTGGTCGCTGGCCAGGTTGTTGGCGAAACTCAGCTGGCTGTCGGCCGGCGCCTCCTCGAACAGCGCGCTCAGTTCACGCTCCAGCCACTGCGGGTCGAGGTACAGCATGCGGTAGGTGAAGCCGCCTTCGGTGGGCGCGTCGCCGTCGTGGATTTCCCCGGGTTCGAGCAAAAATACCTTGCCCGGGGTGCTGTGAAAGCGCTCGCGCCGGCAGTGGAATTGCTGCACGCCTTCTTCGGTCACGCCCACCAGGTAGCTGTCATGCCAGTGGGGATCGTAGGCATGGCCGGTGAAATGGGCGCGCAGGGTTTCGATACCGGTGTCGGCGTCCTGGGCCAGATCGATCCAGTTGTGCGCGTTCATGGAATATCCGTGACAAGGGCGGGAACGCCAGTTAGCGCCCGCCGGCCGGGGCGGATCTAGAACATTTGTGCGGCATCAACCGAACAGCCCGGCGGCGATGTTGATGGAAAACCCGAGGATCGCGGTGTTGAACAGAAAACCGATCAGCGACTGGGCCAGGACGATCTTGCGCAGCTCGCGGGTGGCGACGCCGACGTCGGAGGTCTGCACCGCCACGCCGATGGTGAAGGAGAAATACAGGAAGTCCCAGTAATTGGGGGTGGTCAGGCCTTCGGCGAAACGCAGGGCCGGTTCCTTGCCGCCCCAGGTGTAGTAGAGGCGGGCGTAGTGCACGCTGAAGATCACCCCGATCAGCAACCAGGAACCCAGCACCGTCAGGCCGGTAAAGGCGTAATGCAGCAGGCGTCGACCGGTTTCCAGGTCCTTGCTGCCGGCCAGCGAGAAGGTGATGGCGGCGAGGCTGGCGATGGCCGCGATGCACACCATGAACAACACCAGTCCGGCGTTTTCGTCCTCGACCTCGGCGATGCGTTTCACGTCGTCGGCCCTGGACCGCGCGGTGAGCCAGCACATCAGCGCCAGGTAGCTCCAGACCCCGGCGTTCCAGCCGATGAGAATCTTGCTGATCAGCAGGTCGGCCGGTGCCAGGATGCCCACCGCCAGGCCGATCAGGGCACCGATGGTCAGGCGAGGGTGGGTACGTACAAGAAGGGACATGACGGCTCGCTGCGGCGGACTTGCCGCAAACCTTAGCATGCCGGCCCCGTGGCCGCAGGGGCGGCGGTACCCTGCGGTCACATAGGTCTTCTTCTGTAGGAGCGAAGCTTGCTCGCGATAAATCTTCAGCGATGACGCGGTGCACTGAAGACCCGCCGCCGCATGACTATTCGGCGGCTCCTGGCGCCGTGACGCTCGCTGCTTTTTTACTGCCGCGTCTGACCAGCCGCATCACCACCACAAAGAACACCGGCACGAACACCACCGCCAGGGTCGCGGTGATCATGCCGCCGATCACCCCGGTGCCGATGGCCTGCTGGCTGGCCGAACTGGCGCCGCTGGCGATGGCCAGGGGCACCACGCCGAGGATGAACGCCAGCGAGGTCATGACGATCGGCCGCAGGCGCAGGCGCGCGGCCTGCACCGTGGCGTCCACCAGGTCGTGGCCTTCGTCGTACAGGCTCTTGGCGAACTCGATGATCAGGATCGCGTTTTTCGCCGACAGGCCGATGATGGTGATCAGCCCGACCTTGAAGAACACGTCGTTGGGCATGCCGCGCAGAGTCACCGCCAGCACCGCGCCGAGCACGCCCAGGGGCACCACCAGCAGCACCGAGGTCGGAATCGACCAGCTCTCGTACAGCGCCGCCAGGCACAGGAACACGATCAGCAGCGACAGCCCCAGGAGCAGCGGCGCCTGGCTGCCGGACAGGCGTTCCTGCAGCGACAGGCCGGTCCACTCCTGGCCCAGGCCGGCCGGCAGCTGGCTGACCAAGCGCTCGATTTCCACCATGGCCTCGCCGGTGCTGTGGCCCGCGCTCGGCTCGCCGGAAATGCTCACGGCCGGGTAGCCGTTGTAGCGGGTCAGCTGGGTCGGGCCCTGGGTCCAGCGGGCCTGGGCAAAGGCCGACAGCGGCACCATCTTGCCGAGGTTGTTGCGCACATGGATCTTCAGCAGGTCTTCCACCTGGCTGCGCCGGTCGCCCTCGGCCTGGACCACCACCCGCTGCATCCGCCCCTGGTTGGGGAAGTCATTGATGTAGCTGGAACCGACCGCGGTGGACAGCACATTGCCGATGTCGGCAAAGGACACGCCCAGGGCATTGGCCTGCTTGCGGTCGACTTCCAGGTGCACCTGCGGCGCCTCGGCCAGGGCGCTTTCGCGCACGTTGACCAGGATCGGGCTCTTTTGTGCCGCCGCCAGCAGCTCGGTGCGGGCCTGCATCAGCGCGGCATGGCCGAGGCCGCCGCGGTCCTGCAGGCGGAATTCGAAGCCGCTGGAAGTGCCCAGGCCGTCCACCGGCGGTGGCAGCACGGCGTAGGAAACCGCGTCCTTGATTTCACTGAAGGCAGCGTTGGCCCGGTCGGCGATGGATTGCGCCGAATCGTCGCTGCCGCGCTGCGACCAGTCCTTGAGGGTGGTGAAGGTCAGCGCGGCGTTCTGCCCGCTGCCGGAGAAGCTGAAGCCGAGAATCACCGTGCTGTCGCCGACCCCGGGCTCGCTGGCGTTGTGCGCCTCGATCTGCTCCACCACCTGGATCGTGCGGTTCTTGCTCGCGCCCGGTGGCAGCTGGATGTCGGTGATGGTGTAGCCCTGGTCTTCCACCGGCAGGAACGAAGAGGGCAGGCGGCTGAACAGCAGCCCCAGGCCCACCAGCAGCACGCCGTACACCAGCAGATAGCGGCCGCAGCGCTTCAGCGCATAGGCGACCCAGCGCTGGTAGCCGTCGCTGAGGTTTTCGAAGCGCCGGTTGAACCAGCCGAAGAAGCCGGCCTTTTCATGGTGCTCGCCCTTGGCGATCGGCTTGAGCAGGGTGGCGCACAGGGCCGGGGTCAGGGTCAGGGCGAGGAAGGCCGAGAACAGGATCGAGGTGGCCATCGACAGCGAGAACTGCTGGTAGATGACGCCCACCGAACCCGGCATGAAGGCCATCGGCAGGAACACCGCCACCAGCACCAGGGTGATGCCGACGATGGCGCCGGTGATCTGTTGCATCGCCTTGCGCGTCGCCTCCCGGGGCGACAGGCCTTCGCTGGCCATGATCCGCTCGACGTTCTCCACCACCACGATGGCGTCGTCCACCAGGATGCCGATGGCCAGGACCATGCCGAACATGGTCAGCACGTTGATCGAGAAACCCAGCGCCAGCATGGTGGCGAAGGTGCCCATCAGCGCCACCGGCACTACCAGGGTCGGGATCAGGGTGTAGCGGATGTTCTGCAGGAACAGGAACATCACCGCGAACACCAGCAGCATGGCCTCGCCCAGGGTGTAGACCACCTTGGTGATCGAGACCTTGACGAAGGGCGAGGTGTCGTAGGGGATCTTGTATTCCACGCCGGCTGGGAAGTAGCGCGCCAGCTCGTCCATCTTCGCCCGGATCAGGGTCGCGGTGTTGAGGGCGTTGGCCCCCGGCGACAGCTGCACGCCGACCGCAGTGGAAGGCTTGCCGTTGAGGCGGGTGGAGAACTGGTATTCCTGGCTGCCGACTTCCACCCGGGCGACGTCGCCGACGCGCACGGTGGAGCCGTCCGGATTGGCCCGCAGGACGATGTCGGCGAACTCTTCCGGGGTCGACAGCTGGCCCTTGACCAGCACGGTGGCGGTGATTTCCTGGGTCGAGCTGCCCGGCAGGTCGCCGATGCTGCCGGCCGAGACCTGGGCGTTCTGCGCGACGATCGCCGCGTTGACGTCGGCCGGGGTCAGGTTGAAGCCGATCAGCTTCTGCGGGTCGATCCACACCCGCATGGCCCGCTCGGCGCCGTACAGCTGGGCCTTGCCGACCCCGTCCAGGCGGCGGATCTCGTTCATCACGTTGCGCGCCAGGTAGTCGCTGAGCGCCACGTCGTCGAGCTGGCCGTCGTTGGAGGTGAGGGTGATCAGCAGCAGGAAACCGGCCGAGACCTTTTCCACCTGCAGGCCTTGCTGGGTCACCGCTTGCGGCAGGCGCGGCTCCACCACCTTGAGGCGGTTCTGCACGTCGACCTGGGCCATTTCCGGGTTGGTGCCCGGCTGGAAGGTGGCGGTGATGGTGGCGCTGCCCAGGCTGCTCTGGGAGGAGAAGTACAGCAGGTGGTCGGCGCCGTTGAGCTCTTCCTCGATCAGGCTGACCACGCTTTCGTCCACGGTCTGCGCCGAGGCGCCCGGGTACACGGCGTAGATCTCGATGCTCGGCGGGGCGACGTCGGGGTACTGCGCCACCGGCAACTGCGGGATGGAGAGGGCGCCGGCCAGCAGGATAAACAGGGCGACCACCCAGGCGAACACCGGACGGTCGATAAAGAATTGCGGCATGAGGGTTCCTACCTACTGTCCAGTGGTCTGGGCAAGGGGAAGAGGGCTGTCGTCGATCTGCACCTTTTCGCCCGGACGGGCGTGCTGCAGGCCCTCGACGACGATACGGTCGCCGGCCTTGAGGCCTTCGCTGACGATCCAGCGGTCCTTTTGCGCGGCGCCCAGTTGCACCGGGCGTTGCACCACCCGCTGCTCGGCATCCACCAGCAGCACCTGGGCGATGCCGGCGCTGTCGCGCTGGATGGCGCGCTGCGGCACGCTGATGCCCTGGCTGTTCACCGCTTGCTCCAGGCGTACGCGAATGAAGCTGCCGGGCAACAGGTCGAGGTCCGGGTTGGGGAACTCGCTGCGCAGGATGATCTGGCCGGTGCTCGGGTCGACGCTGAGGTCGGCGAACAGCAGCTTGCCCGGCAGCGGGTAGAGGCTGCCGTCGTCCTGGATCAGCGTGGCCTTGGCCTGGTCCTGGCCGACCTGTTGCAACTGGCCGGCGCGGAAGGCGCGGCGCAGGTCGTTGAGCTCGCGGGTCGACTGGGTGAGGTCGGCGTGGATCGGGTCCAGTTGCTGGATCAGCGCCAGCGGCGTGGTTTCGTTCTGACCCACCAGCGCGCCCTCGGTGACCAGGGCGCGGCCGACGCGCCCGGAAATCGGCGCGGTGACGGTGGCGTAGCCCAGGTTCAGCCGGGCGCGCTGCACGGCGGCCTGGTTGGCCGCTACGTCGGCGGCGGTCTGGCGCGCGTTGGCCCGGGCGTTGTCGTATTCCTGGGCGCTGATGGCCTTGTCGGCGATCAACTGGGCGTAGCGCTGCTCCTGCAAGCGGGCCTGGAAGGCGTTGGCCTCGGCCTTGCGCAGGCTGGCCAGGGCGCTGTCGAGGTCGGCCTTGAACGGCGCCGGGTCGATACGAAACAGCACGTCGCCCTGTTTGACGTCGGTGCCTTCGCGGAAGGTCCGTTGCAGCACCACGCCGGCCACCCGTGCACGGACCTCGGCGATGCGCGGCGCGGCGATGCGCCCGCTCAGTTCGCTGCTGATCGACAGCGGGCGAGTCTCGATGGTTTCGATCCGGACCTTGGCCAGCGGCGCCTGTTCTTCGGCGGTGGAGGCCTTGTCACAAGCGCTCAGCGCGGCTGCCAGCAACAACAGGCAGAACGGCGCAAACAGGTTTTTCGACATGCTGATACCCCAATGATGACTGCGGCATGCTAAGGGCATGCTGCAAGAACCGCTGTGAAGCTGTGTAGGTGCTGTGTGAAAAAGTGTGAAGTGAATGCTCGGGCACGCGCGAGGTTGTATATCCTTTGTGCCTCGCTGATCGGGCGACGGCTTCCCTGGGACACTCCAAGAAAGGTTGTCGCTGGGTTTTTCTTCACTCAAAGACTTTCAATCCATGCCCAACATTCTTCTGGTCGAAGACGACCCCGCGCTTTCTGAACTGATCGCCAGTTACCTGGAGCGCAACGGCTATCAGGTCAATGTCATCAGCCGCGGCGACCAGGTGCGTGAACGGGCGCGGGTCAATCCGCCGGACCTGGTGATTCTCGACCTGATGCTGCCCGGCCTGGACGGCCTGCAGGTCTGCCGCCTGCTGCGGGCCGACTCGGCGTCGCTGCCGATCCTGATGCTGACCGCCCGTGATGATAGCCATGATCAGGTGCTGGGTCTGGAAATGGGCGCCGACGATTATGTGACAAAGCCGTGCGAGCCGCGCGTGTTGTTGGCGCGGGTGCGCACCCTGTTGCGCCGCAGCAGCCTCGGCGAGCCGCAGACCGCCAGCGACCGGATCCTCATGGGCAACCTGTGCATCGACCTGTCGGAGCGTACCGTGAGCTGGCGCGATCAATTGGTGGAGCTGTCCAGCGGCGAATACAACCTGTTGGTGGTACTGGCCCGGCATGCCGGCGAGGTGCTGAGCCGCGACCAGATCCTGCAACGCCTGCGGGGCATCGAGTTCAACGGCACCGACCGCTCGGTGGATGTGGCGATCTCCAAGCTGCGGCGCAAGTTCGACGACCACGCCGGCGAGGCGCGCAAGATCAAGACCGTGTGGGGCAAGGGCTACCTGTTCAGCCGTTCCGAATGGGAATGCTGAGTCGATGCTGAGAATCCTGATTCGCCTGTACCTGGTGACCATCGTCTCGTTCAGCGCGGCGATCTACCTGGTACCGGAGCTGGTGGTGAAGGTCTTCCACGAGCGTTTCGTCACCTACAACCTGGACTATTCCCGGGGCCTGCAGACCCTGATCGTCAAACAGTTTCGCGGCGTGCCCCCGGAGCAGTGGCCGGCCCTGGCCGCGGAAATGGACCAGGAGTTCCAGCCGCTGCACATCGTGCTGACCCGCAACGACGATGCCGATTTCACCCTGTACGAGCGCGAACGCCTGCAACGCGGCGAGAACGTGGTGCGGGTCGGTGACTGGGGCTGGCGCACCCTCGCGGTGGCGCCGCTGGACGAGCAGATGGCGGTGCAGATGGTGGTGCCGCCGGACCCGATCGACGTCAGCCTGCTGTACTGGAGCATCAACGTGCTGATCGGCGCGACCATGCTCGCCTGCCTGTTGCTCTGGCTGCGGCCGCACTGGCGCGACCTGGAGCGCCTGAAACACGCCGCCGAGCGCTTCGGCAAGGGCCACTTGAGCGAGCGCACGCAGATCCCTTCCAGCTCCAACATCGGTAGCCTGGCCAATGTCTTCGACACCATGGCCGGCGACATCGAAAACCTGCTGAACCAGCAACGCGACCTGCTCAACGCGGTGTCCCACGAGCTGCGCACCCCCTTGACCCGGCTCGACTTCGGCCTGGCCCTGGCGCTCTCCGACGACCTGCCAGCCACCAGCCGCGAACGCCTGCAAGGGTTGGTGGCGCACATTCGCGAGCTGGACGAGCTGGTGCTCGAACTGCTGTCCTACAGCCGGTTGCAGATCCCGGCGCAGTTGCCGGAGCAGGTCGAGGTGTCGCTGGACGAGTTCATCGACAGCATCCTCGGCAGCGTCGACGACGAGCTGGAATCCCCGGACATCGTTATCGATGTGTTGCTGCACGGCAGCCTGGAGCGCTTCACCCTCGACCCGCGGCTGACTGCCCGGGCGATCCAGAACCTGTTGCGCAACGCCACGCGTTATTGCGAAAAGCGCATCCAGGTCGGGGTGCAGGTCAGCGACAGCGGCTGTGAAATCTGGGTCGACGACGATGGCATCGGCATTCCCGACGACGAGCGCGAGCGGGTGTTCGAGCCTTTCTACCGTCTGGACCGCAGCCGCGATCGCGCCACCGGCGGCTTCGGCCTCGGCCTGGCGATCAGCCGTCGGGCCCTGGAAGCCCAGGGCGGGACCCTGACCGTCGAGGCCTCGCCGCTGGGCGGCGCGCGTTTCCGCCTGTGGCTGCCGACGCCGGCCTGAGCCATGCCAGGCATCCCCTGCGACGGGGAATGCCCGGCAAGCCGGCGTTATGGAAGCTGTTGCATCAGCACAGCGCGGTCGGCTGTAGCTCGCTGGCCTTGATCAGGTTCACGCCCGCCGCGCGCATCTGCCGGGTGGCCTTGTCCAGCGAGCCGTCCATGTTGATGGCCCGGCAGGCGTCGACTATCACGAAGGTATTGAAGCCCGCCGCCCGCGCATCCAGCGCCGACCAGGCCACGCAGTAGTCCAGGGCGAGCCCCACCAGATACACCGTATCGATGCCGCGCTGGCTCAGGTAGCCGGCCAGGCCGGTCGTGGTGGTGCGGTCCGCCTCGACGAAGGCCGAATAACTGTCGATATCCGGATTGCAGCCCTTGCGCAGGATCAACTGGGCGTGGGGCAGGTTGAGTTTCGGGTGCAGTTCGGCGCCACGGCTGGCCTGCACGCAATGGTCCGGCCACAGCACCTGCGGGCCATAGGGCAGCTGGATGATGTCGTTCGGCGCGTGGCCTTCGTGGCTGGAGGCGAACGAGATATGCCCGGCCGGGTGCCAGTCCTGGGCGATCACCACCTGCTTGAAGTGGCCGCCCAGGCGATTGATCAAGGGCACGATCTGATCGCCCTCCGGCACCGCCAGCGCGCCGCCGGGGATGAAGTCGTTCTGTACGTCGATGACCAGCAGCGCCTTGCGTGAGCGACGGCTGCTGGAGGTTTTGGTCGTAGGCATGTGCAAGCTCCCTGAGGTTGAACGATCAGTCCATTCTCCGAGAGCATAGCGCGCCCCGTCCATGGCACCGCTCCGCCGGTCAGGGCATGGGCACCACCTGACGTCAGGTCTTGCGGCCAGTGGCAATGAGCTCTTCGTAGCGGCCCTGTTGGGGCAGGCCATTGGTGTAGCCGGCGCGCTCGGCGTCCGGCAGCCGGGTGGTGCGCTGGCTGACGCAGCGCTGGTTCTTGCTGTCCCAGACCTGGCCGTCCGGGCAGTTGGCGGCGGCCGCCAGCAAGGTTGTCAGCAGGCCGCCAGCGAGCAGCAGCGGGGCGCCGAAGGCGAGGGGGCGGATGTTCATCGCGCAGTCTCCATTCGGATAGCGGTCCCCCCATTAAAGGTCCATCGCCCTGGCCGCGCAGCCCAAACTGACAGATTTTTCATGCCGTCAGTCGCCTCGGCGGGGCTATGCTGGGCAGCATTGGCCAATGACCTGGAGGCGATCGATGAAAGACCCGCAACCTTCGATCCATCACGCTGCCGCCGACGGCTACAAGGGCGCGGCCGACACCTACGTGCGTGGCCGCCCGGACTACCCGCCGGCGTTGGACCAGTGGCTGCGCACCCGCCTGGGCTTGCAGGCGGGCCAGGTGGTGGTCGATCTCGGCGCCGGTACCGGCAAGTTCACCGGGCGCCTGTTGGCCACCGGGGCGCGGGTGATTGCCGTGGAGCCAGTGGCGCAAATGCTCGCCAAACTCGCCGCCAGCCATCCCCGGGCCGAAGCCCTGAGTGGCACTGCCAACGCTATTCCGCTGGCCGACGAGTCGGTGGATGTCGTGGTCTGCGCCCAGGCTTTTCACTGGTTCGCCAGCCATGAGGCGTTGAACGAAATCGCCCGGGTGCTCAAGCCGGGCGGTCGCCTGGGCCTGGTGTGGAACCTGCGCGATGCGCGGGTGCCGTGGGTGCAGCGCCTGGACCGGATCGTCAACGCCCTGCAAGGCGACACGCCGCGCTATTACACCGGGGCCTGGCGCCAGGCCTTTCCCCACCCGCGGTTCACGCCCTTGCAGGAACAACACTTCAGCAACAGCCACAGCGGCGCGCCGGAGAACGTGATTTTCGATCGGGTGCGCTCCACCAGTTTCATTGCCGCCTTGCCGGATGCAGAGCGGGCGCAGGTCGACCGGCAGATCGCCGCCTTGATTGCCGCGGAGCCGGAGCTGCGGGACAAATGCGTGGTCAGCGTGCCTTACGAAACCGCGGCGTTCTGTGCCCACAAAATCCCGTGATCGCGCAATCCCCCTGTAGGAGCGAGCTCCTACAGGGGGCCGCTGTGTTGCCAGTCCCGGTTTTGGCCGATGCGCTGCCTTACTGCGTGGCACGGGCCCTTGCTATAGTTCGGGCCTCATTTTTTTTGCCCGGTAAGGAATGCTGCCATGTCCGAATATCAAGCCTTTCGCGTCGAACTTGCTGACAACATCGCCCATGTGCAGATCAACCGTCCGGAAAAGATCAACTCGATGAACGCTGCGTTCTGGAGCGAGATCATCGAGATCTTCCGCTGGATCGACGACACCGACGCGGTTCGCGTGGTGGTGCTGAGCGGCGCCGGCAAGCACTTTTCCTCCGGCATCGACCTGATGATGCTGGCCGGCGTGGCCAACGAACTGGGCAAGGACGTCGGGCGCAACGCACGCCTGCTGCGGCGCAAGATCCTGCAGCTGCAGGCATCCTTCAATGCCGTCGACAACTGCCGCAAGCCGGTGCTGGCGGCGATCCAGGGTTACTGCCTGGGCGGCGCCATCGACCTGATCGCCGCCTGCGACATGCGCTACGCCGCCGCGGACGCGCAATTCTCGATCAAGGAAATCGATATCGGCATGGCCGCCGATGTCGGCACTTTGCAACGTTTGCCGCGTATCATCGGTGACGGCATGCTGCGCGAACTGGCTTACACTGGACGCACCTTCGGCGCCGAGGAAGCGCGCAGCATCGGCCTGGTCAATCGCACCTACGCCGACAGCGAAAGCCTGCTCGACGGCGTGATGAGCATTGCCTGGGAAATCGCCAGCAAGTCGCCGATCGCCGTCAGCGGTACCAAGGAAATGATCAGCTACATGCGCGACCATCGCATCGACGACGGCCTGGAATACATCGCTACCTGGAACGCCGCCATGCTGCAATCCACCGACCTGCGCGTGGCCATGGCCGCCCATATGAGCAAACAGAAACCTGAATTTCTGGACTGATTGAACATGACTTCACGCTGGACCACCGCAGTACTGGATATCGACCTTCCCGGCGGCTGGGCCGTGGCCCGCGGCCCGCAGGGCTTTCTGTTCGACGACAACGGCGCGCTGTTCCCCCGCGAATGGCTCAAGCGCCAGGACCTGCCGATCCTCGCCGAGCACGGCATCGGCCACCTGGATGGCGAGCCGGTGTACCTGCTGGAGCTCAAGAGTGTTTCCGAGGTGCCGGGCTGCAACTGGAAAGGCCTGCGGGCGTTCATGCTCGACGGCGACCACACCCTGTACAAGGTCCTGGGCTATGCCGCGCAGATCGGCACCTGGGCCCGCGAGCATCGTTTCTGCGGCAACTGCGGCCAGCCCATGACCCAGGTGGTGCGTGAGCGGGCGATGTACTGCGAGCCCTGCGACCTGCGTAGCTACCCGCGGATTTCGCCGAGCATGATCGTGCTGATCACCCGTGGTGACGAGGTGCTGTTGGCGCGGTCGCCGCGTTTCGTCCCCGGGGTCTACAGCACCCTGGCCGGGTTCGCCGAGCCCGGCGAGTCGGCCGAGGACTGCCTGGTGCGCGAGGTGCGTGAAGAGGTGCAGATCGAGGTCAAGAATATCCAGTACATCGGCAGCCAGTGCTGGCCGTTCCCGCATTCGATGATGCTGGGTTTTCATGCCGAGTATGCCGGCGGCGAGATCGTGCCCCAGGAAGACGAGATCGAGGATGCGCAGTGGTTCAACGTGCATGCGTTGCCGCCGCTGCCGGCGTCGCGCTCGATTGCCCGTTACCTGATCGATCTGTATGTGGCCCGGCGCCTGGGGTTGGCGGAGCCTGTATTGCCGGGTTGAGCGCCGGCTGGAAGGAAGCTGGAAGAAAATAGCGCGGGCGAATCCACTGGGTTCGCCCGCTGTCGTTTCAGCGGGTCAGACGGCGCTGAACCAGTGCTGCCAAGCCAGGCGCACGGTCAGGCCCAGGACCACGGTGATGAACACCGGACGAATGAATTTCGCGCCGCCGCTGATGGCGGTGCGAGCGCCGAAGAAGGCGCCGACCATCAACGACAGACCCATGCTCAGGCCGATGGCCCAATCCACCTGGCCCGAGAAAATGAAGATCGACAGCGCCGCGGCGTTGCTGACGAAGTTCATGCTGCGCGCCACGCCGCTGGCCTTGACCAGGTCGATGGGGTAGAGCAGCAGGCTGCTGACGGTCCAGAAGGCGCCGGTGCCGGGGCCGGCCACGCCGTCGTAGAAACCGAGGCTGAAGCCCTGGGTCGATTGCCACTTTTTCTTGATTGGCGCCTCGCTGTCCAGGGGGGCTTTTGGCGTGCCACCGAACAGCAGGTAAACACCACAGGCGAAGACGATCACCGGCAGCATCTTGTTCAGCCATTCGGCCGGCAGGTAATGGGCCACCACCGCGCCGGTCAGCGCACCCACCAGGGTGCCGACTATGGCGTGGGTCCATTGCCGCGGGTGGAACAGCTTGCGCCGGTAGAAGGTGAAGCTGGCGGTGGCCGAGCCAAAGGTCGAACTCAGCTTGTTGGTGCCCAGCACCAGGTGCGGCGGCAGGCCGGCGGTGAGCAGCGCCGGGGTGGTGAGCAGGCCGCCACCGCCGGCAATGGCATCGATAAAGCCGGCAATGAAGGCGACGAGGGCAAGAATGGCGAGGGTGGTCAAATCTACGCTGAGTTCGAAAGGCATGGGATCGACTTATTTCGGCGGGGCGCAGAAGAGCTGCGCGAAAGGTCGGTATCTTACCCATAACCTCGGATGCCTGCGACCGCCCCATACTTGTAGGAGCGAGGCTTGCCCGCGATGAGGCCCTTATAAACGCCACAATTCTTTCAGGATAGCGGCGCGGCCATTGACGCCATCGCGGGCAATCGAGCGTCGACCGGCCGCTCCTACAGGAGAGCCTGTGAGGCTGCTATTGGCGTTCGGGGCCGTTGCCGATCTGCCATACGAAGGGTGGTTCGCTGCCATTGATTGCCCAATCGCCGACGATGCGCGCCTTGTAGATCACCGGGTTGTGCGACGACACAGTGCGGGCGTTGCGCCAGTGGCGATCGAGGGCCTTGCCCTGGCGGATATCCGAAGCGCCGAGGGCATTGAACAGTTCGCTGGTGGCGCGCTGGATCAGCTCGGTGACCACCACCTGGGCCGTGGCCGACTGGATTTCCGCCGCGACATTGGCCGCCCGTTCCGCCTCGTCATTACCGGCAAAACGCGCCAGGTACGCCTGCTGCGCCGGCTCAGCCGCGCGCACCGCGCTGGCCTCGGCGGCGTACACCAGGGCCGAGATCTCGCCGACCACCTGCTGCACCTGGGCATCCTCGCTGACCCGTGGCGCATTGCCGTGGCTGTAGATGCGCTTGCGGTTGCGCACTTGGTGGGCCACATCGCGCAGGGCCGCGCGGCCGATGCCCGCCAGCGTCGCCAGCAGCACCAACTGGTAGAAGGCGGTCTGGTATTTGAAGCGGGTGGCGAAGTCGATAAGGTTCTCGGCCTCGACTTCGGCATCGATGAAGCGCGAAGTGCCGCTGCCGGTGGTGCGCTGGCCGAAGCCGTCCCAGTCGTCGCTCTGCACTATGCCCGGTTGGCGGGCGCGCACCGCGGCGATCACGTCGCCACCGGTGTCGCTGCGCCGGGCGTAGACATCGATCCAGTCGGAGAAAATGCTCCCGGTGCTGTAGAACTTCTCGCCGTTGAGCCGCCATTTGTCGCCATCCGGCGAGACTTGGGTGATGACGTCGCCGATGGCCACGCTGCCGATCTCGGTCCAGGCGCAGCCGACGATGTCGCCCTCGACGAAACGCTTGAACCACAGGTCCCGTGCCGGCCCCGGGGCGGCGTTGAGCCGGTCCTCGGCAAAGGCGAAGTGCCCGCGCAAGGCTTGCGGCACGTTGGAATCGGCCTCGGCCAGTTCGATCAGCAGCTGGAACAACTGCGGCAGGGAGGCGCCCCCTCCGCCGTATTCCACCGGCACCCGCACCGCGCCAAAACCGGCCTCCTTGAGCCACAGGATCGCCTCGTACGGCAGGCTGCGCGATTGCTCGCGCGCCACCGCACCGGCGGCGATCCGGCTGAAAATCGGCCGGAAGCGCCCGGCCAGGGCTTCGTAGTCGACGCCTACGGACAATGGGTTGATTACCTGGTGTTCGGTCATGGCACAGTTCCTTCTCAGCAATAAATTGGCTCGGCAGTGAAAGCCTGGTTTCTGCGGAGCGGATTGCAGGGTCCGTGCCGGGAGGCGGGTGGCCGTAAACAGTGGGCCGGGCGCAGGGTGGCTCGCCGGCAACTGTTGCCCAGCCAACAGCGCATCAACAAATCGACCCGTTCCCCAAGATCCAGGCCGATTCCTGTAGCCGCTGCCGAAGGCTACGCAAAGGCCCGAAGGGCCTTCAAAAGCGGCGTCTGCTGCGCAGCCGATCGCAGCCTGCGGCAGCGGCTACAGGGGCGAGTGTCTTCTGGTGTTTTGCGGCTGGCACGGTTGCTGCTCTGTTCCCCGGACACTTCAGTCGCGAGGACAAGCCAATGAGTCAGCAAGCCGTGAAATTTGCCTATTGGGTGCCGAACGTCAGTGGCGGGCTGGTGGTCAGCAAGATCGAGCAGCGCACCCACTGGGGTATCGACTACAACCGCAAGCTGGCGCAACTGGCCGAGGCCGCCGGTTTCGAGTACGCCCTGACCCAGATCCGCTTCACCGCCGGCTACGGCGCCGAGTTCCAGCATGAGTCCGTGGCGTTCAGCCACGCGCTGCTGGCCGCCACCGAGAAGCTCAAGGTGATCGCCGCGATCCTGCCCGGTCCCTGGCAACCGGCGCTGGCGGCCAAGCAACTGGCGACCATCGACCAGCTGACCCATGGCCGGATCGCGGTGAACATCGTCAGCGGCTGGTTCAAGGGCGAATTCCAGGCCATCGGCGAACACTGGCTGGAGCACGACGAGCGTTATCGGCGTTCCGAAGAGTTCATCCGTTCCCTCAAGGGCATCTGGAGCCAGGACAACTTCACCTTTCGCGGCGATTTCTATCGCTTCGACAACTACAGCCTCAAGCCCAAGCCGCTGGGTCAGCCGGAAGTGTTCCAGGGCGGCAGTTCCCGCGCCGCGCGGGACATGGCGGCGCGGGTGTCCGACTGGTACTTCACCAACGGCAACACGCCGGAAGGCATCAAGGCTCAGGTCGACGACATTCGCGCCAAGGCCGCGGCCAACAATCACTCAGTGAAGGTCGGGGTCAATGCCTTCGTGATTGCCCGCGACACCGAGGAGGAAGCGCGCGCGGTGCTGGCCGAGATCATCGACCAGGCCGACCCCGAAGCGGTGAACGCCTTTGGCGACGCGGCGAAACAGGCGGGCAAGGCATCGCCGGAAGGCGAGGGCAACTGGGCCAAGTCCACCTTCGAGGACCTGGTGCAGTATAACGACGGGTTCAAGACCAACCTGATCGGCACGCCACAGCAGATCGCCGAGCGCATCGTCGCCTTGAAGGCGGTGGGGGTGGACCTGGTGCTGGCGGGGTTCCTGCATTTCCAGGAAGAGGTGGAGTACTTCGGCAAGCGCGTATTGCCACTGGTGCGCGAGTTGGAAGCCAAGGCGGCACTGAAGCGGCAGGATGCCGCGGCTTGAGATGGACTGTAGGAGCGAAGCTTGCTCGCGATAGCGGACTGGCGGATATGCCGCGTCGTCTGCATCGCGGGCAATCGAGCGTCGACCGGCCGCTCCTACAGAAGAAGGTTACAGACCCAGCTCGGACAGCCCCGGATGGTCATCCGGGCGCCGGCCCAGCGGCCAGTGGAACTTACGCTCGCTTTCCTTGATTGGCATGTCGTTGATGCAGGCGTAGCGGTTGGACATCAGGCCGTGCTCGTCGAACTCCCAGTTCTCGTTGCCGTAGGAGCGGAACCAGTTGTCCGAGTCGTCGTGCCATTCGTAGGCATAACGCACGGCGATGCGGTTGTCGGTAAAGGCCCAGAGTTCCTTGATCAGGCGATAGTCCAGCTCCTTGGCCCATTTGCGGGTCAAAAAGCCCTTGGCCTCTTCGCGGTTGTGGGCGAACTCGGCGCGATTACGCCATTGGGTGTCCAGGGTGTAGGCCAGGGACACTCGCTGCGGATCGCGGGAGTTCCAACCGTCTTCGGCCAGGCGGATCTTTTCAATGGCCGACTCGCGGGTGAAAGGGGGAAGTGGCGGACGAACTTCAGCGTTAGATGACATTTAAAGTCTCCAATGAAAGTTGAGGTTCAGCAGGGTGTCGAACTTGTTTTAAAGGATTACAGGTCCAATAACTTTCGCGCCATGCATTGCGCATTATCGGCGGCACTGCGATCACCCATCACAAGTGCAACGGTAATGGCGCCGTCGATCAGGATCAGCAGCTGTCTGGCTTGCTCCTCCGGATCCCCGGTGCCGGGTTTTTCAGAAATGTGTGCCTTGCAGAGCTCGACTACGTAGTCGAGCAGTTTCTGTTTGTGTTCCCTGGCCACCACCCGTACCGGGTCCTGCGGGTCGCCGGTCTCGCCGCTGGTATTGATGAAGGCGCAGCCGCGAAAGTCCTCCGAGGCGAACCAGTCGCCCAATACAGTGAACAGCTTGAGCAGGCGTGCGGCCGGCGTCGGGGCCTTGTCCACCTCGCTCCTGAACCAGTGCATCCAGCGCAGGTCGCGGCGTTGCAGGGCGGCCACCACCAGTTCGTCCTTGGTGGTGAAGTAACGGTAGATGCTCTTTCTGGAGACGCCGGCGGTCTTCACCAGAAGATCCATGCCAGTGGCGGCGATGCCACTTTTGTAGATCAACTTTTCGGTGACATCCAGAATGATGTCGCGTGTGTCATTGCTAGTGATTTCGTTCATGTGGCGTACAGTAGAACGATCGTTCTCCTTGGTCAATAAGTTATTTTCCCACACACAAGATTATTGTCGTCGTTCATCCAGTTGCGAGCGGTTGTGCGGCGGGGACGAGGGACAGGCGACAAATCTTCACAGCGACCCGCAAGACCCGAACCGGCACCTTGGTGTAAGCTCTTGCGCTCTTTTGGATTCGACCTTCTGCGAGCCCTATGCCGTCGCTTTTCAAACGTTCCCTGCTGCCCAAGTTGCGCAGCTTCCCGCTGGCTGCCGATGACCTGTCCATCCTCAATGGCGCCGCCGAATTCCGCCGTTGTCTGCTGGAGAAGATCGCCCAGGCCACCCGGCGCATCTATATCGTCGCCCTGTACCTGCAACAGGACGAGGCCGGCCAGGAAATCCTCGATGCCTTGCACGCCGCCAAGGCCGCGCGTCCGGAGCTGGACGTGGTGGTCGTGGTCGACTGGCTGCGCGCCCAGCGCGGGCTGATCGGCGCCGGCAAGCAGCCGGGCAACTCGGCCTGGTACCAGGAAATGACCCGCACCCACGCCAGCGTGGTGCCGGTGTACGGCGTGCCGGTGCAGACCCGCGAGCTGTTCGGCGTGCTGCACCTGAAGGGTTTCGTGATCGACGATTGCGTGATCTACAGCGGCGCCAGCCTGAACAACGTGTACCTGCACAAGTTCGACAAATACCGCTTCGACCGCTACCACCTGCTGCACAACCGCGAGCTGGCCGACTCCATGCAGCACCTGGTCCAGCATGGCCTGGTGGCGTCGCGGGCGGTGCATCGCCTGGACCTGCCGAACCTGCCGACCACCCGCAGCCTGCGCAACGACATCGGCGACCTGCGCAGCCGCCTCAAGCACGCGGCCTACGACACCAGTGCCGGCGGGGTACTCAAGGACACACTGTCGGTCAGCCCGCTGCTCGGGGTGGGCAAGAACAACCCGCTGAGCCGGGTCATCTGCGAACTGATCGCCAGCGCCCAGCAGCAACTGACCATCTGCACGCCGTACTTCAACCTGCCGCTGGCGGTGACCCGGGAAATCAACCGCGCCCTGGCGCGCGGGGTGAAGATCGACATCATCGTCGGCGACAAGACCGCCAACGACTTCTACATTCCGCCAAGCGAGCCGTTCAAGGTCATTGCCGCGCTGCCGTACCTCTATGAGATCAGCCTGCGGCGCTTCGCCAAGCGGCATCAGAAGGCCATCGACAGCGGCCGCCTGAACCTGCACCTGTGGCGCGACGGCGACAACACCTACCACCTCAAGGGTATGTGGGTGGACCAGCGCTACACCTTGCTCACCGGCAACAACCTCAACCCGCGGGCCTTCCGCCTCGACCTGGAAAACGCCTTGCTGCTCGACGACCCCAAGGGCGAGTTGCTGGAACCGCGGCGCCAGGAGCTGGAAACGATCTTCCGCCACACCCGGCGTATCGAGCACTTCCAGCGCCTGGAAACCCTGGTGGACTACCCGGCGGCCGTCGGCAAGTTCCTGCGCCGGGTCAGCCGGGTGCGGATCGAGCGGTTGCTCTACCGCATCCTCTGAGGTCCGCGACGAACGATCCACAACGCGAAGCCCCCTGCGGGGCTTA
>NZ_JACNAC010000083.1:0-20518 GCF_017349775.1 Pseudomonas sp. GW460-12-10-14-TSB1 | reverse complement strand
GCCGTGTCTTTCGGCCCCTTGCGGCTGTCCGGTTCACTCACCGCCAACAGATGGGCCACACCGAAATTCCGCGCGCTGCGCAGGATCGGCAGGGTGTCGTCGATAAACAGGCTGCGTGCCGGATCGAAGCCGATATCCGCTTGCAGCGCGTCCCAGAACTGCGGGTTCTCCTTGGCGAAACCGTAATCGTGGGAGCTGATCAAACGTTCGAAATAGGGTGCCAGCTCGACCTTTTCCAACTTCAATGACAACGAGTCGCGGTGGGCATTGGTGATCAGCACCACGCGTTTGCCGGCCTGCTTGATCGCCGCGAGAAAGGTATCGGCGTCCGGGCGCAGGGAGATCAGGTGGGCGGTCTCCAGCTTCAGTTCGCGCACCGGCAACTTCAATTCGGCGCTCCAGAAGTCCAGGCAATACCACTGCAATTGTCCGGCGTTACGCTCGAACAGCGGCTGCAGTTCCATTTCCGCCATGGCGCGGCTGACGCCATGCAGTTCGGCATAGCGCTGGGGCAGGTGCTCCATCCAGAAGTGGTTGTCGTAGTGCAGGTCCAGCAAGGTACCGTCCATATCCAGCAGAACGGTATCGATGTCGCGCCAGGGCAGTGAAGGCATAGAGAACGTCTCGAACGGTAGAAAGATATCCGACACAAACAATCGGGAAAGCCGCGTTATAGTAGCGCGTTCACGCCAAGGAGCCTTTGTATGCGCCAGAAACCCACCGTACTCGCCCGCGAGATCGTCGCCACCAGCCGTCTGTTTTGCGTCGAAGCGGTGCAGTTGCGCTTTTCCAACGGTGTGGAGCGCACCTACGAGCGCCTGGTGGGCAAGGGCGCGGGCTACGGCGCAGTGATGATCGTGGCGATGCTCGATGCCGATCACGCAGTGCTGGTCGAGGAATATTGCGGCGGCACCGACGCCTACGAGCTGTCGCTGCCCAAGGGCCTGATCGAGCCCGGCGAGGATGTGCTGGCGGCGGCCGAGCGTGAGCTCAAGGAGGAGGCCGGTTTTGGCGCGCGGCAGTTGGAGCACCTGACCGAGCTGTCGTTGTCCCCCGGCTACATGAGCCAGAAGATCCAGGTGGTGCTGGCCACTGACCTCTACGAAGAACAGCTGGAGGGCGACGAGCCCGAGCCGATGCGCGTGGACAAGATCAACCTGCGCGAGCTGTCGAGCCTGGCGCAGAACCCGCAATTCACCGAGGGTCGCGCCCTGGCCGCGTTGTACCTGGCCCGCGACCTGCTGACCCAGCGCGGCGCCTTTCAAGCATGAGCGAACAATCGATGAATTTTCCCCACCCATTGCTGGCGCCGGTGATCGACCTGGCCTTGAAGGCCGGCGAGGCCATCCTGCCGTTCTGGCGCGCCAACGTCGCCGTCACCAGCAAGGCCGACGAATCGCCGGTGACCGCGGCCGACCTGGCGGCCCACCACCTGATCGTGCAAGGCCTGACCGCGCTGGACCCAAGCATCCCGGTGCTCTCCGAAGAAGACGCCGATATCCCTCAGGACGTGCGTGCCGGTTGGCAGCGCTGGTGGCTGGTGGACCCGCTGGACGGCACCAAGGAATTCATCTCCGGCAGCGAAGAGTTCACCGTCAATATCGCCCTGATCGAAGAAGGGCGGGTGGTGTTCGGCGTGGTGTCGATGCCGACCAGCGGTCGCTGCTATTTCGGCGGCGCCGGCCTCGGTGCCTGGCGCGCGGACAAGGGCCAGGCACCGGTGGCGATCCGTGTGCGTGACAGCCTGACGGCGGGTGAAGCCTTCACCGTGGTCGCCAGCCGTCGGCATACCAGCCCCGAGCAGGAACGTCTGCTGGCCGGCCTGAGCGCGACCCTGGGCGAGTTGCAACTGGCGAACATCGGCAGTTCGTTGAAGTTCTGCCTGCTGGCCGAAGGTGCGGCGGATTGTTATCCGCGACTGGCGCCGACTTCGCAGTGGGACACCGCGGCGGCCCAAGGCGTGCTGGAGGGTGCTGGAGGCGAGGTACTGGATCTTGGTGGCGCGCCGTTCTGCTACCCGGCGCGGGAATCGCTGCTCAATGGCTTCTTCCTGGCGCTGCCGGCCAAGGCCGCATGGCGTGGGCGCTTGCTGGAGCTGGCGCGGGGCTGATCTTTGTAGCCGCTGGCGCAGCCTGCGGCTACAGGTTCATCGGTGCAATACGTATTGCCCGGTGAAGCGCACCGCATCTTCATCGCTGCCGGCATTCACCACCCGGGTGTGCAGGATCAGCCGCGCGCGACCGTAGCGCTCATACATGGTCACGAACCTGTGCCACACCTCTTCGCTCGGCGCGGCGCAGATGGCCGTGGCGTCGCTGGTCACCGGCAGCGGGTAGTTGATCTGCCCTTCCTGAATCACGATGTGCCCGTCGTCGATCCCCGCTTCTTTCAATCGCAGGTGCAGCCAGCCCCAGCCGGCCAGCACCGCGCCGCAATACAGGCTGCCGCCGAACATGGTGCTCTTGTGGTTGACGTTGGCTTCCAGCGGCAGTTGCAGGCGCAGCTCATGTTCGCGCCAGTCGAGCACTTTCAGGCCCATGTCCCGCGTCAGGGGAATGTCGTGATGGAGGATGGATTCCAGGTGACGACTGTCGCGGTTCATGCAGGGCCTCGGGTGTGAAAGGAGTGCTTTAACAAGATTAGTCGGCATCGCTCAATCGATGTCGTCGCCACCGGAACTGGCGCCGCTGTCGCCGAAGCTCAGGCCGTGTTTGCGCAGTTTGTCATGCAGGGTCTTGCGTGGAATACCCAGGGCTTCGGCGAGGCTGCGCAGCGAGTTGTGGGAGCGGGCCAGCTCGGCGGCGATCAGGCTCTTTTCGAAGTTTTCCACCTGCTCGCTCAGGCCGCCCTCGACCACCGTTGGCGCCTGTTGCGAGGAGCTGCCATCCGCCGCGCTGTTGTCCAGGGCCAGTTCCAGGCCGAGGGCGAAGCGTTCGGCGGCGTTCTGCAGTTCGCGCACGTTGCCCGGCCAGCTGTGGCGCAGCAGCAGGGCGCGCTGTCCCGGTTGCAGTTCGTGGGGCGGCAGGCCGTGGCGGGCGCTGGCTTCGTCGGCGAAATGCTGGAACAGCAGCAGGGCGTCTTCGCCGCGTTCGCGCAACGGTGGAATACGCAGCGGCGCGACATTCAGGCGGTAGTAGAGGTCGGCGCGGAAGCGTCCCTGGTCGGCCGCCTGGCGCAGGTCTTCCTTGGTCGCGGCGATGATGCGGATGTCCAGCGGGATCAGCTGATTGCCGCCCAGGCGTTCCACCACCCGCTCCTGCAGCATGCGCAGTAGCTTGACCTGTACGTCCAGGCTCATGCTTTCGATTTCATCGAGGAACAGCGTGCCGCCGTTGGCGAATTCGAACTTGCCGATGCGGCGTTTCTGCGCGCCGGTAAAGGCACCCGGCTCGTGGCCGAACAGTTCGCTTTCGACCACCGATTCGGCCAGGGCGCCGGCGTTGATCGCCACGAACGGGCCATTGCGCCGGCTCGACAGGTCGTGCAGCGCCCGCGCCACCACTTCCTTGCCGGCACCGGTTTCGCCAAGGATCAGCACGTCGGCCTTGGTCGCCGCCAGGGCGCCGATCTGCTCGCGCAGACGCAGCATCGGCGCGGACAGCCCGACCAGCCGCGCGCTGAGCTCCTGGCGGTCGCTCAGGGCCAGGCGCAGGCTGCGGTTGTCCAGGACCAGGCGCCGCAGGGCCAGGGCCCGGCGCACACTGTCGAGCAGGGCATCGCTGGCGAAGGGTTTTTCCAGGAAGTCGTAGGCCCCGGCGCGCATCGCCTGCACCGCCAGCGGCACGTCGCCGTGGCCGGTGATCAGCAGCACTGGCAGCTCAGGGTCCTGGCCGTGCAGTTCGCTGAGCAGTTCGAGGCCGTCCATGCCAGGCATGCGGATGTCGCTGACCACCACCCCCGGCCAGTCGCGCTCCAGGCGCGCGGCCAGGCCCTGGGCTTCGCCCAGCGGCAGGATCTTCAACCCCGCCAGGTCCAGGGTCTGGCTCAGGGCCTGGCGCAGGTGCGGATCGTCGTCGATCAACACCACCTGCACGTCACTGGTGATCGGTGTACTCATACGCTGCGGTCCTCGGACGGTTGCAGGCTCACTCCCGGCGCGCCGGCGCGCAGCCGCAGGGTAATCAGGGCGCCGCCTTCGCGGTGGTTGGAGAACGACAGTTCACCGCCAAAGGCGCGCATCAGGGTGTCGCAGATCGCCAGGCCCAGGCCAAGGCCCTGGGTACGGGTCTTGGTGGTGTAGAAAGGCTCGCCGGCGCGGCCCAGGGCCTCCATGCAGAAGCCCGGACCGTTGTCGCGAATGTACAGATTGACGCCCGTGGCGGTGGATTCGGCACTCAGCCAGAGTTTGCGCGGCGGGCCTTTTTCGGTCAGGGCATCCAGGGCGTTGGCCAGCAGGTTGCCGAGCACCTGGCGCAGCCGCGTCTCCCCGGCCTCGACCCACAGGGTGGCCGCCGGCAGGTCGCGGATCAGCTCCACTTCCATCGCCCGTCGACGCTTGGCCAGCAACGCCAGGGCATCGTCCAGCGCCGGTTGCAGGGCAACGCTTTCCGGCGCGTGGCGGTCGCGGCGGGCGAAGGCGCGCAGGTGGGCGATGATCGAGGCCATGCGCCCGGTCAGTTCGCTGATCAGCTTGAGGTTGCCACGGGCGTCCTCGGTGCGCTGGTGGTCCAGCAGCACTTCGGCGTTCT
The DNA here is from genome assembly GCF_017349775.1 of Pseudomonas sp. GW460-12-10-14-TSB1. Classification (NCBI taxonomy): domain Bacteria; kingdom Pseudomonadati; phylum Pseudomonadota; class Gammaproteobacteria; order Pseudomonadales; family Pseudomonadaceae; genus Pseudomonas; species Pseudomonas sp. GW460-12-10-14-TSB1. Next base: position 15,830 of record NZ_JACNAC010000083.1, on the reverse strand, counting down.
CCGCGTAGCTGCGGATCGCCGCCAGCGGCTGGTTGAGTTCATGGCTGATGCTCGCCGACATGGTGCCCAGGGCCGAGAGTTTGCCGGCCTGCACCAGGTCGTCCTGGGCGCGCACCAGTTCCTGCTGGGCGTGCTCGCGCTCCAGCACTTCCTGCCTGAGGCGGCGGTTCAGGCCTTCCAGGTCGCTGGTACGTTCGGCCACGCGCATTTCCAGCTCGCGCCGGGCCTTGGCTTCGAAGGCGATGCGCTCCAGGTAGTGGCGACGGCGCTGCATCATCAGCCCAAGCAGCAGCATCAGCACCAGCAGCGTGGCGCCGCCCACGGCCACCACCGTGCGCACCGGGCGGTCGATCAGGGTGCGCGGGGCAAGGATGCTCACGCTCCAGCCGGTTTCGTCGATCTGCCGGGTCTGGGTCAGCCAGGCGCTGGAGTCGAGGTTCAACGGCCGTGGATCGCGGGTCGGGTAAGGCTGGATGGCGACTATGGCCTTGCTTTCGTCTTCGCTCAGCGGGCGGGTCGAGCGGAAACGCCATTCCGCCCGCGAGGTGAGAATCACCACGCCATTGTGGTCGGTGACCACCAGTTGCTCGGGAGTCTTGCCCCAGAGGCTTTCGGTGTGGTCCAGGTCGACCTTGACCACCAGCACACCGATGATTTTCTCGCCCTTGCGCACGGCGGCGGCGAAGAAATAACCACGCTTGGCCGAGGTGGTGCCCAGGCCGAAGAAACGCCCCAGGCGCCCGGCCATGGCCTCGCTGAAATACGGACGGAAGGAGAAATTGCGACCGACAAAACTGTCGTGCTTGTCCCAGTTGGACGCTGCCAGGGTGTTGCCGGAGGTGTCCATCAGGTACATCACTTCGGCCCCGGTCTGGGCGCTGATGTTTTTCAGCAGGCGGTTGGCGTTGCCCTGGGTCACCCCGTCGTCCGGCGCACCGAGGACCGCGCGCAGCGCCGGCAGCTCGCCGAGAATCTGCGGCAGCACTTCATAGCGGTGTAGGGTGCCCAACAGGTTGGCGACGTAGAGGTCGAGGGTCTGGCGGTTCTGGCCCGCCAGTTCGCTGCGGTAATAACGCTCGGCCAGATGCTCCAGCGGCCACAGCAGCGGCGCCAGGCACAGGGCCAGCAAAGCCAGGCTACGCCAGCGGGGGCGTCGGGGGAGAGGTGGGGTCATGAGGGACATGCGCCTGTGGGTACAGGCGCATTATGCCTAGGCCTGACCGGCAAGACACTCGTGCAATGCGCTGCGCCACTGCGGCTGGACCACGCCCCACTCGCGCGCCAGGCGGCTGCAATCGAGGCGGGAGTTCAAGGGTCGCGGCGCGGGTGTCGGGTAGGCGCTGGAGGGGATAGCCTCCAGGGTCGCACAGGCCTTGCCCTGGGCCAGCAGGTGTTCGCCGATGGCCTGGGCGAAGCCGAACCAGGAGGTCTCGCCAGCAGCGGTCAGGTGGTAGGTCCCCCATGCTCCTGGCTTGCCCGCCTGCCAGCGCTCGATCAGGGCAGCGGTGCTGGCGGCGATGGTGCTGGCCCAGGTCGGCGCGCCGATCTGGTCGGCCACCACGCGCAAGTGCGGTTTTTCCTGCAGCAGGCGTTGCATGGTCAGCAGGAAGTTCTTGCCGGTGTTGGAATACACCCAGCTGGTGCGCAGGATCAGGTGCTCGCCGCTGGCCGTACCGATGGCCTGTTCGCCGGCGAGTTTGCTCTGGCCGTAGACGCTCAGTGGGTTGGGCTCATCGTCTTCGGTGTAGGGGGCCTGCTTGCTACCGTCGAAGACGTAATCGGTGGAGTAGTGAATCAGCGGAATCCCCAGTTCCCGCGCTTCCTCGGCAAACACCCCAGGAGCGCTGGCATTGATTGCAAAGGCCAGCTCCGGTTCGCTCTCGGCCTGATCGACGGCGGTGTGGGCGGCGGCGTTGATGATCAACTGCGGGCGCAGGCTGCGCACCTGCTGGCGAATGGCGTCCGGGTTGCTCAGGTCGAGCAGGCCGCGCCCGGGCACGATCAATTCGTGCTGGTTTCCCAAGTATTGTTGCAGGGCCTGGGAAACCTGGCCGTGCTGGCCGCTGATCAGGATCTTCAACCGGCCGCTCATGGGAACAGCTCGGCTTCGCTGAGCAATTTGCCGGCCTGATCCTTGGCCGAGAGCTGCGCCGGACCTGTGAGTTGCCAGTCGATGGCCAGGGTCGGATCGTCCCAGCGAATGCAGCGTTCGGACGCCGGCGTGTAGTAGTCGGTGGTCTTGTAGAGGAATTCGGCGTACTCGCTCAGCACCACAAAACCATGGGCGAAGCCTTCCGGTACCCACAGCTGGCGATGGTTGTCCGCGGACAGCCGCACCCCGACCCATTTGCCGAAGTGTGGCGAACTGCGGCGGATGTCCACCGTGACATCGAGTACTTCGCCGGCGACCACCCGCACCAGTTTTCCCTGGGTGTTTTCGATCTGGTAGTGCAGGCCGCGCAGCACGCCCTTTTGCGAGCGCGAATGGTTGTCCTGGACGAACTGGGTGCTCACGCCGGTCGCGGCTTCGAACGCCTTGGCATTGAAGCTCTCGTAGAAAAAACCGCGCTCGTCGCCAAACACCTTGGGCTCGATGATCAGCACGCCGGGCAGTTCGGTGGCCAGGACCTTCATTGGGTTTCTCCCGCCAGGCTGTAGAGGTATTGGCCGTAGCCGGTCTTGCCGAAGTACTTGGCGTGCTCGAGCAAGTGCTCGCGGTCGATCCAGCCCTGGTTGTAGGCGATTTCCTCGAGGCAGGCGACTTTCAGGCCCTGGCGGTGCTCGATGGTCTGCACATACTGCGAGGCTTCCAGCAGGCTGTCGTGGGTGCCGGTATCGAGCCAGGCGAAGCCACGGCCGAAACGTTCGACGCTGAGGTCGCCGCGTTGCAGGTAGGCGTTGTTGACGTCGGTGATTTCCAGTTCGCCGCGTGCCGAAGGCTTGACCGCCTTGGCGATGCTGACCACCGAGTTGTCGTAGAAATACAGCCCGGTCACGGCATAGCTGGACTTGGGTTGCAGAGGCTTTTCTTCGATCGACAGGGCATTGCCCTGTTCGTCGAAATCGATCACGCCAAAGCGCTGCGGGTCCTTGACCCAGTAGCCGAAGACCGTCGCCCCGGAAGGTTTCGCCGCGGCGTTCTGCAGCTTCTCGGTGAAGTGCTGACCGTGGAAGATGTTGTCGCCGAGGATCAGGCACACAGGGTCGTCGCCAATGAATTCCTCGCCGATCAGGAACGCCTGCGCCAGGCCGTCCGGCGACGGTTGTTCGGCGTAGCTGAAACGCACCCCGAACTGGCTGCCGTCACCCAGCAGGTTGCGGTACTGCGGCAGGTCCTGGGGGGTGGAAATCAGCAGGATGTCCTTGATGCCGGCCAGCATCAGCACCGAGATCGGGTAATAGATCATCGGTTTGTCGTAGACCGGCAGCAGTTGCTTGGACACACCCAGGGTGATCGGGTGCAGGCGGGTGCCCGAGCCACCCGCCAGAACGATACCTTTCATCATGCGATCAGATCCTTGAAGTCAGTGAAGCCGAGCCGTTGCCCTTGATAGCTGCCGTCCTGCACGCGCTGGCACCATTCCAGGTTGTCCAGGTACCACTGCACGGTCTTGCGCAGGCCACTGGCGAAGGTTTCTTGTGGCACCCAGCCCAGTTCGCGCTCGATCTTGCTGGCGTCGATGGCGTAGCGCAGGTCGTGGCCGGGGCGGTCCTGGACGAAGGTGATCAGGTCGGCGTAGTGCTGCACGCCTTCGGGTTTGCGGGGCGCCAGTTCTTCCAGCAACTGGCAGATGCCGCGCACCACGTCGATGTTCTTCTGCTCGTTATGGCCGCCGATGTTGTAGGTCTCGCCGACCATGCCTTCGGTCACTACCTTGAGCAGGGCGCGGGCGTGGTCTTCGACGAACAGCCAGTCGCGCACTTGCAGGCCGTTGCCGTACACCGGCAGCGGTTTTCCGGCCAGGGCGTTGAGGATCACCAGCGGGATGAGTTTTTCCGGGAAGTGGAACGGCCCGTAGTTGTTCGAGCAGTTGGTCACCAGTACCGGCAGGCCGTAGGTGCGCTGCCAGGCGCGGACCAGGTGGTCGGACGCGGCCTTGCTGGCGGAGTAGGGCGAGCTGGGGGCGTAGGGCGTGGTTTCGGTGAACAGGTCGTCGACGCCGTGCAAGTCGCCGTACACCTCGTCGGTGGAAATATGGTGGAAGCGGAAGGCGCTTTTTTCCGTCGGCGGCAGGGCCTGCCAGTAGGCGCGCGTGGCTTCCAGCAGGCTGTAGGTGCCGACGATGTTGGTCTGGATGAAGTCCGACGGACCGTCGATGGAGCGGTCGACATGGGACTCGGCGGCCAGGTGCATGATCGCCTGGGGCTGGAAACGCTCGAGCAGGGCGCTGACGGTGGCCTGGTCGACGATATCGGCCTGGACGAACTCGTAGCGGGTGTCGCTGGCGATGCTCGACAGCGACTCCAGGTTGCCGGCGTAGGTCAGCTTGTCGAGGTTGAGCACTTCGTGTTCGGTGTTGCGGATCAGGTGGCGAATCAGCGCCGATCCAATAAAACCGGCACCGCCGGTAACGAGAATGCGCATATGGGTAGGCCTTCTTCCCTAAGACATGGAGTCGCGAATGGAGCATAGCTTGTCGGCAGCCAGCGGCCGCTGCAAGGGGCGCCGACGTCTGGCCCGGGTATTCGCATCCTGTTTACCTTCCTGGCGGCGGTGAAGCCCTTGTCGACTGCCCGGGGCGGGGGGTTGCGTAACGCCTGGCGCAGTGGCGATATACGCATCTGACAATAATTCCAGGGGTCGTTCCATGTTGCTCGCCACGTTGATTCACCGCGCCAGTCTGTCTGGTCCGCAGGTCACTCCACAGCAGGCGCTGGACCTGCTCGAGGTGCATTACGGCCTTGGCGGCACGCTGCAATCGTTGGGCAGCCAGCAGGATCTCAACTACCGGCTCGACAGCCCCCAGGGGCGGTTTGTCCTGAAGATCTGCCGTGGCGACTACGCCACCCTGGAACTGCAGGCCCAGCATGCGGCGCTCAAGCACCTTGGCACCCACCCCGAACTGCACGTACCCCGGGTGATCCCGGCGAAGAACGGCGCCGATCTGCTGTCCCTGGACGTCGATGGCCAGGCGCTGCATGTGCGGCTGCTCGACTACATCGAAGGCCAGCCGCTGACCCACCTCAAGCACCTGGGCCCCGAGCTGGCAGCCGGCTTTGGTCGGCTGTGCGGGCAGATGGACCTGGCCCTGGCGGACTTCCAGCACCCAGGACTTACGCGCACCCTGCAATGGGACGCGCGTCATGCCCATAGCCTGATCAACCACCTGCTGCCGGTGATCGCCGACGATCGGCAGCGCAGCCTGATCGCCGACGTGGCCGAGCAGGCCGAGCGCCGTGTGCAGCGCCTGGCCGAGCAGTTGCCGGTGCAGGCGATCCACCTGGACATCACTGACGACAACGTGGTCTGGCAGCGGGATGCCCAGCGCCACTGGCAGGTGCAGGGGGTGATCGATTTCGGCGACCTGATCCACACCTGGCGCATCACCGATTTATCGGTGACCTGCGCGGCGTTGCTGCACCATGCCGAGGGCGATCCGTTCTGCATCCTGCCGGCGGTCCGCGCCTATCACGCGGTCAATCCGTTGCAACAGGCCGAGTTGCTGGCGCTGTGGCCGCTGATCGTGGCCCGCGCCGCGGTGCTGGTGCTCAGTGGCGAACAGCAGGTGAGCATCGACCCGAACAATCAGTACAGCCGCGACAACCTGAGCCACGAATGGGAGATCTTCCGCGTCGCCACCTCGGTGCCGTTCGAGTTGATGGAAGCGGCGATCCTCGGGGCGGTGGGCCAGTCGCTGCCGGCCATCGCCGGCGAAGGTTTCGCACCCTTGTTGCCGGGCTTGGTGGGGCGCGAGTTCGCCCTGATCGACCTGGGCGTGCTCAGCCCGCACTTCGAGGCCGGTAACTGGGAGCAGCCGGAGATCGATACCCAGCTGTTGCAGCAGGCCGCCGCGGCCCATGGGCTGGCGGCCAGTCGCTATGGGCAGTACCGCCTGTCCAGGACCTGCCCGGACAGTGCCGTCGAGCCGGACACCTTCCCGTTGCATGTGCAGTTGCAGGTGCCGTCGGGCACGGCGGTCGAAGCGCCTTTTGCCGGGGTGCTGCACCGTGCCGCCGACGGTGCGTTGCGCCTCGACGGCCCGCAATTGAGTGTGCGGCTGTGGGGCGTCACGCCTTCAGTGCATGCCGGCGCGGCGCTGGTCAAAGGCCAGGTGCTGGGGGCGGTGGACGGTGGGCTCAAGGTCCAGCTGTGCCGTGGTGCGCAGCTCGATCCACCGCTGTTCTGTAGCCCATCGCGAGCGGCGGCATGGCAGGCGCTGTGCCCGTCGCCGGCGGCGCTGCTGGGCCTGGCCTGCGACGCCGAGCCGGAGCTCGATCCGCAAGCCTTGCTGGCGCGGCGCGATGCCAGTTTCGCCCGCATGCAGAAGCACTATTACGTCGACCCGCCACGCATCGAGCGCGGCTGGCGCAACCACCTGATCGACATGCAGGGTCGTTCCTACCTGGACATGCTCAACAACGTCGCGGTGCTCGGCCACGGGCATCCACGGATGGCCGCCGAGGCCGCGCGCCAGTGGTCGCTGCTCAACACCAACTCGCGCTTCCACTACGCGGCGATTGCCGAGTTCTCCGAGCGCCTGCTGGAGCTGGCGCCGGATTCCATGGACCGGGTGTTTCTGGTCAACAGCGGCAGCGAGGCCAATGACCTGGCGATCCGCCTGGCCTGGGCCTACAGCGGCGGGCGCGACATGCTCAGCGTGCTGGAGGCCTATCACGGCTGGACGGTGGGCGCGGACGCGGTGTCCACCTCGATCGCCGACAACCCCCAGGCCCTGAGCAGTCGCCCGGACTGGGTGCACCCGGTGACCGCGCCCAATACCTATCGCGGCGAGTTCCGCGGCCAGGACAGCACCCCGGACTACGTGCGCAGCGTCGAACACAACCTGGCCAAGCTGGCGGAGCAGAATCGCCAGCTGGCCGGTTTCATCTGCGAGCCGGTGTATGGCAACGCCGGCGGCATCGCCCTGCCGCCGGGTTACCTGCAGCAGGTCTACGCCCTGGTCCGAGCCCAGGGCGGGGTGTGCATCGCCGATGAGGTGCAGGTCGGTTACGGGCGCATGGGCAAATTCTTCTGGGGCTTCGAAGAGCAGGGCGTGGTGCCGGACATCATCACCATGGCCAAAGGCATGGGCAACGGCCAGCCGCTGGGGGCGGTGATCACCCGCCGGGAGATCGCCGAAGCGCTGGAGGCCGAAGGTTATTTCTTCTCCTCGGCCGGCGGCAGCCCGGTGAGTTGCCGGATCGGCATGGCGGTGCTGGACGTGATGCAGGGAGAGAAACTCTGGGAAAACGCCCAGCTGGTCGGCGATCACTTTAGGCAGCGCCTCGAAGCCCTGATCGACCGTTATCCGCTGGTGGGCGCGGTGCATGGCTCGGGGTTCTACCTGGGCCTGGAGCTGATCCGCAATCGCCAGACCCTGGAGCCGGCCACGGAGGAGACTGCCCTGCTGTGCGATCGCTTGCGCGAGCTGGGGATCTTCATGCAGCCCACCGGCGATTACCTGAACATCCTCAAGATCAAACCGCCGATGGTCACCACGCGCCAGAGCGTCGACTTCTTTGTCGACATGTTGGCGAAGGTGCTGGACGAGGGGCTCTGAAGCCCCTGATCCGGTCGTAACCGGATCGCGAGCAAGCAGCCAGCCTCTGTAGGAGCGAGCTTGCTCGCGATAGCGCCAGAACAGACAACCCCATCCCCAGAATGACCCGATAAATGCCGATAACAATCGGTATTTATCGGGTTTTATTTTTGTATTTATATTTTTATGACTTCTAAAGTCGATTTTTATCGGATATAAAGTCATCCCTGTCGGGACCCGGCCAAGCCGCGTCCGGCCTTGCCCTTTTCTGTCATCGGCCGATGCCACCATCGGTCCTTTGCTGCTGCCCAGGAGATGATTCATGAGCCGTATCGTTACCGTCGCCGCAACCCAGATGGCCTGTTCCTGGGACCTTGAAGCCAATATCGAGACCGCGGAAAAGCTGGTCCGCGAGGCCGCCGCCAAAGGCGCGCAGATCATCCTGATTCAGGAACTGTTCGAGACCCCGTACTTCTGCCAGAAGCCGAACCCGGACTACCTGCAGCTGGCCACCCCGGTAGAAGGCAACGCGGCCATCGCCCACTTCCAGAAGGTTGCCCGGGAGCTGCAAGTGGTGTTGCCGATCAGCTTCTTCGAGCTGGCCGGACGTGCGCGTTTCAACAGCATCGCGATCATCGACGCCGACGGCAGCAACCTCGGGATTTATCGTAAAAGCCACATCCCGGACGGCCCCGGTTATCACGAAAAGTACTACTTCAATCCGGGCGACACCGGCTTCAAGGTGTGGAACACCCGTTACGCGAAAATCGGCGTGGGCATCTGCTGGGACCAGTGGTTCCCCGAGTGCGCCCGCAGCATGGCGCTGCAAGGCGCGGAAATCCTGTTCTACCCGACCGCCATCGGCAGCGAGCCCCACGACAAGAGCATCTCGTCCCGCGACCACTGGCAGCGCGTGCAACAAGGCCACGCCGGCGCCAACCTGATGCCGCTGATCGCCAGCAACCGCATCGGCAACGAGGAACAGGACGGCTACGACATCACCTTCTACGGCTCGTCGTTCATCGCCAACCAGTTCGGCGAGAAGGTTGAAGAACTGAACGAGACTGAAGAAGGTATTCTTGTCCACAGTTTCGACCTCGACGAGCTGGAACACATTCGCAGCGCCTGGGGTTCGTTCCGCGACCGTCGGCCGAACCTGTACAGCGCGATCAAAACCCTCGACGGTTCCCTGGAGTCCTGAACCCATGACCACTTTGCACAGCACCCCTCGCGCCGACGGCTTCTACATGCCAGCCGAGTGGGCGACGCAGACCCAGACCTGGATGATCTGGCCCGAGCGCCCGGACAACTGGCGCCTGGGCGGCAAGCCGGCGCAAGCCGCGCACGTAGCGGTGGCCAAGGCCATCGCCCGCTTCGAACCGGTGACCGTGGCGGTGTCCGCGGGCCAGTATGAAAACGCCCGGGCGCGGCTGCTGGATGCGCCGAATATCCGCCTGGTGGAAATGTCCAGCGACGACGCCTGGGTCCGCGATACCGGCCCGACCTTCGTCATCAACGACAAGGGCGAAGTCCGTGGCGTGAACTGGGATTTCAACGCCTGGGGCGGTTTCGACGGTGGCCTGTATTCGCCGTGGAACCGTGACTCGCAGGTGGGCGGCAAGATCCTCGAGATCGAGCGCAGCCCGCGTTACCGCACCGTGGGCTTCGTGCTCGAAGGCGGCTCGATTCATGTCGACGGCGAAGGCACGGTGATCACCACCGAAGAGTGCCTGCTCAACCGCAATCGCAACCCGCACATGAACCGTGCCGAGATCGAAGCGGTGCTCAGCGCCAACCTGGCTGTGGATAAGGTCATCTGGCTGCCGGATGGCTTGTACAACGACGAAACCGACGGCCATGTGGATAACTTCTGCTGCTACGTGCGTCCGGGCGAAGTGCTGCTGGCCTGGACCGACGACCCGCAGGACCCTAACTACCCGCGCTGCCAGTCGGCGCTGAAAGTGCTGCAAGACAGCACCGATGCCAAGGGTCGCCCGTTCACAGTGCACAAGATGCCGATTCCGGGGCCGCTGTACGCGACCGAAGAAGAGTGCGCGGGCGTCGACCCGGTGGACGGCACCCAGGAGCGCAATCCGTCGGTGCGCCTGGCCGGTTCCTACGTGAACTTCCTGATCGTCAACGGCGGCATCATCGCCCCGAGTTTCGACGACCCCCTGGATGCCCAGGCCAAGGAAATCCTGCAGAACTTGTTCCCGCAACACGAAGTGGTGATGGTGCCGGGTCGCGAGTTGTTACTGGGGGGCGGAAATATCCATTGCCTTACCCAACAGCAACCGGCGCCACACAAGGTTTGAGTGTTGTTGTAACAGCCTGTGACGCCTGATTGGCGGGCTGTTACATGGATCCAATCCGGCGTCGCCCGGCAAGCCCGCAGCCCTGATGGACTGCGGGTTTTTTTGTATCCGAAAGCCAGCAATCACGGGACCTTGGCATAGCTCTTGTATCTCTCGCGAGGTCACTCTGAGGCCGGTGGAACTGCGATGTTCTGTCATAAACCTTGGATAAGTTAGCCGCTCACAAACCGGGAGAGAGCGCTGGAGATGAATATGGTCAGCGAGCGGACTTCACATCCCTTGGCAATGAATAGCGAATCGCTTCAGGTTCTGGCGCGATGGTTGAAGTCCAATGGAACGCGACAGGTCCGGGAAACCGACCCGCGCCGGATGATCCTCGATCGTTACCCAGCTGGTTTGTTCAGCGAGGCAGAACTCGAAGCGTTGTGGGATGTGTTGGAAGGATAGGCAAACAACGGATTGGTAAAGGCGCTGCCCGGATGGCAGCGCTTTTTTTTGCTCGGGTTTTGTCGCAGGCGATCGGCCGACCCTCGCTTGCCGGTGATGGGAACATCGCGGTTTGTCTGATGCACCGCGTTATCCTTCATCGCGAGCAAGCTTCGCTCCTACAGGGTCGGGGGGCTTCTGTAGGAGCGAGGCTTGCCCGCGATAAGGACAATGCGGTCTGCCTGATGCACCGCGTATCCGCTTAAAAGCTGTAGGTACCGGTCACCACCAGGCTGCGTGGATCGCCGAACTGGATCTGCCCGGCGCTGGTGGCCGAGGAGTAGTAAGTGCGGTCGCTGATGTTGTTCAGCGCGGCCCGCAGGTCCCAGTCCTTCTGCCGGAAGCCGGCCAGGGCGTCCCAGCGGCCATAGCCCGGAAGCATCACAGTGTTGGCGTTGTCGGCATAACGATCACCCACCAGGGTCAGGCCGGTCTCGGCGTACCAGCCCATTTCCGGTTTCCAGGTCACGAACAGGCTGCCGTTGCGCTTGGCCACGTTATTCACCCGGTTACCTTCGTCACCGTTATTGCTCTTGACCACGGTAGCGTCCTGCAGGCCGATGCCACCGCGTATCGACCAGTTGCCGACGATCTTGCCGGCCGCGGTCAGTTCCACGCCGCGTGAGCGCTGCAGGCCGGTCAGCAGGATCACGTTCGGGTCTTCCACGCTGCGGCTGCGACGGTTGTAGAGCTCCAGCTCATAGACCGCCAGGGTGGTGCTGAAGCGGTCGTCGAGCCAGTCGCTCTTGACCCCGATTTCCTTCTGCCGGGTACGCTCGGGGCTCAGGTCGTTGGTGTTGCCGTTGGCGTTCGGGGTGATGCCGATCAGGCCGCCGCCGACGGGGGAGAAGCTCTTGCTCCAGGAGGCGTAGAAGGAGTGGTTCTCCAGCGGGGTCCAGACCACGCCCAGACGGGGGCTGGTGCTGTGACTGTCGCGGTCGTCCTTGCGATCCAGGAGCTTGTTGTGGGTCTCGACGTTGAAGTTGTCGTAGCGCAGGCCGGCCAGGACTTGCCACTGATCGTTCAGGCGCAGTTGGTCCTGGACATAGACGGCGCGGCTTTCCACCTCGCTGTGGTTGTAACTGGACGCCACCATTTTCCCGGTGTGGCGCAGGTTTTTATCCGGGTTGAACGGGTCCAGGGACGGCACGGCCTGGCCACCGGCGCTGACCGCTGCTGCGGTGTAGAGCTTCGGATCGCGTCGCTGGCTGCCCAGCTCGACACCTGTCAGCACCCGGTGCTCGAGGCCGAAGGTATCGAAGGTGCCTTCGACTTCGAGGTTGTTGTAGAGGTTGCGGGTGTTCAGGTCCTGCTGCCAGCGCTGGCGGTTCACCCGCTTGGTGCGGCTGTCGTAGCCGGTCTGGTAGGTGTTGTCGAAATCGCTGTTGAGCTTGAACAGGCTCAGGGTATGGCGCAGTTGCCAGTTGTCGTTCAGCTCGTAGCTGAGCTTGGAACGCAGGGACTGGGACTTGTCGTCGATGTAGTCGCGCTTGTCGCCGTAAGTGGTGTCGCGGCTCACGTCCGCCGGGCGCCCGTCGATCCCCGGGATGCCGCGGTCCGGCGTGCGGTTGTAGCGGCTGTATTCGTACTGCACCAGCCAGTTCAGGTCCGGCGTCAGCTGCCAGCTCATGGATGGCGCGAACAGCTGGCGACTGCCACTGACGCCGTCGCGGAAGCTGTTGTTGTCCTGGTTGCCCATGTTCAGGCGCAGGCTGATGTTCTCGCTGGGGTCGGCGCTGAGGTCGGCATACAGGCTGCGCAGGTCTTCGCTGCCACCTTTGACTTCGACGCTGGAGTGGCGGCCGAACTGCGGCAGCTTGCTCACCCGGTTGACGATCCCGCCCTGGCTGCCACGGCCGTAGAGCACCGCCGCCGGGCCCTTGAGCACCTCGATGCGTTCGATGTTGTGCAGGTCGCGCACGTACTGGCTGTCGTCACGGACGCCGTCGAGGTAGAAGTCGTTGCTGGCGTCGAAACCGCGAATGCGCAGGCTGTCGAAGCGGGTGTCGGCGCCACTGCTGACGTTGGGAATACCGCTCAGGGCCGTGCCCAGATCGTTGATGCCGTAGTCCAGCACGTTGCTGGTCTTCACCGAGTCGATGGCTTGCGGCACGTAGCGCACCGGCGTGGCGGTGCGGGTCGCGGTGCTGACTTCCTTGACTCGTGGGTCGTCGGCATCGACTTCTGCGCTGATGGCGGTGGCCGGCAGGGTGGTCGGGGCGGCGCAGGTGAAACCGGCCGTCAGCGAGGCGCAAAAGCCAAGGGTGAGGGGAGTCAGGCGGAAGGGGGCAGGCATGGAAAAACGCATCCAGAAGGGTGAAGGAAACAGTGGGTGCGAATGGTAATGCTTGCTATTTACTTTCGTTAATTATTCTTGAAAAGTTCCCTGGGCGGATTGTTTCAATTTGTGTCTGGATTGAAATGCAGTGGATACATCATTGATTCGACCGATTCGCGAAACAAACTAAAAGCCATTCCGGCGTTTTTCATCCAGGGCCACAGGCATAGTCTGCCGCCATCGAATTTATCGGCCTTGTCCCGGAGCCTTGCATGTCGGCAGCGACCCTTCATTACATCTACGATCCTTTGTGCGGCTGGTGCTACGGCGCCAAGCCGCTGGTGCAGGCGGCCCAGGCGGTGCTGCCGGTGGTGACCCATGGCGGCGGCATGATGACCGGGCGCAACTGCCAGCAGGTTTCGCCGCAACTGCGCGACTACGTCATGCCTCATGACCGGCGCATTGCCGAATACACCGGGCAGCCGTTCGGCGAGGCCTACTTCGAAGGTTTGCTGCGCGATTATTCGGCGGTCTTCGATTCGGCCCCGCCGATCGCCGCGGTCCTGGCGGCGCAGGCGCTCGCCGGGCGCGGCCTGGAGTTGCTCGGACGCTTGCATACGGCGCACTACGTCGAAGGGCGACGCATCGCCGATGTCGACGTACTGTTGGAACTCGCCGAAGGTCTGGGCTTTGAGCGCGGCGAGTTCGAAGAGGCCTTCGAGTACGCCGCGGCGAACAGCCTGAACGAGCACATCAAGGCCAGCCGCGCCTTGTTGGCCCGGGTCGGTGGCCAGGGTTTCCCGACCCTGGTGCTGGAGCAGGACGGTCAGTTCAGGCTGGTCGATATCAGCCCCTGGCTGGGCAAGCCGCAGGCGTTCGCCGACTGGCTGAGCGAGGCCTTCGGTACGCCCGCAGTCGAAGTTTCACCCAGCCTGCAGGCCTGTGGCCTGAGCGGTTGCGCCCTTTGAACCACCCACTTATTGACGGAGTCACCCATGGATAACCTGGCACTGATCAAAAGCACCTACGAAGGGGCCAACTCCCAGGAAAACGCGAAAAACACCGCCGCCGCCCTGGCCGCCGATGCGCGCTGGACCGAGGCGGCAGGCTTTCCCTACGCGGGCACCTACGTCGGTTTCGATGCCGTGGTGGAGAATGTCTTCAAGCGCCTGGCCACCGAGTGGGAAGGCTTTGCCTTCACCGTCGAGAACTATGTGGCCCAGGGCGACAAGGTGTTCGCCTACGGCAATTACAGCGGCGTCTATAAAGCCACGGGCAAACCGCTGAATGCCCGCGTGGCCCATTTGTGGACCCTCAAGGATGGCAAGGTCACGCACTTCGAACAGTTCGTCGACAGCCATACCGTGCAACTGGCCATCAAGGATCGTTAAGTTCTTAGACGATTTTCGCCTATTTTCAGACGATTCTTGAAATTGACACATTGTTCGGGGCGCAGATAGGATTCGCGCCAACGCCTGTGGCCAACGGCCATGACATTCAAATAATAAAAGGCCCGCCGCGATTCTTCGTGGGCGGGTCTTTTTGTTCTGGCCTGAAAAAAGAGCGCTTAAGCGCCGTTTCCAAGGAGCACCACAGCGCGTCATCAACCCGTAATAAGGAAAATAAAATGTTGAACAAGCGGATCGGTCTGATCGCACTGGGGATTCTGAGCAGTACTCAAGTTATGGCTAACGACCAGGCTGAGTCCAAGGGCTTTGTCGAAGACAGCAGCCTGAAAATTCTGCTGCGCAACGCTTACATCAATCGCGACAAGAAAGACGGTAACGATGACCAGCGTGAGTGGGGTCAAGCAGCCATCGGTACCTTCTCGTCGGGCTTCACCCAAGGCACCGTGGGCGTGGGCGTCGACGCCTTCGGCCTGTACGGCCTGCGCCTGGACAAAGGCAGCCACAGCGGCGGCCAGGGCATCGACTTCTTCAAGCCAAGCGAAGGCGGCAACAAGAGCCCGGCAGGCGACCTGGCCAAGGCCGGCGCCGCGGTCAAATTCCGCCTGTCCAACACCGTCCTGACCTACGGCGACCAGATGCCGGCCCTGCCGGTGCTGAGCTACGACAATGGCCGTCTCCTGCCGGAAAGCTACACCGGTACCCTGATCACTTCCAAAGAGATCAAGGGCCTGGAGCTGAACGCCGGTCGTTTCACCGCCGAGTCGCGCAAGAGCGCCGAAGGCCGTGACAGCGGTGGCCTGAAGTCGATCAACGTATTGGGCGGCAGCTACCAGTTCACTGAACAGTTCAAGGGCTCGCTGTACGCTTCCGACGTCGAAGACGTGCTGAAGAAGCAGTACGTGAACCTGAACTACGTGTTCCCGCTGGCCACCGATCAGTCCCTGACCTTCGACTTCAACGGCTATCGCACCAAGCTGGACAAGTCCTACGCCGAGTTCAAAGAAGCAGGCGGCCAGGACAACAAGATCTGGAGCCTGGCAGCCACTTACGCCACCGGCCCGCACTCCTTCACCCTGGCGCACCAGCGCAGCACTGGCGACAGCAACCTGGGCTACGCCTACGGCGGCTACCAGAAAGAGCAGCGCCGCGTGGGTGACGGTGGCAACACCATCTACCTGGCCAACTCCTACTGGTCCGACTTCAACGCTGAAGACGAGCGCAGCTGGCAGCTGGGCTACGGTCTGGACTTCGGCGCCTTCGGTGTACCGGGCCTGACCTACAACCTGGCTTACGTGCGTGGTGACAACATCACCTCCACCAATAGCGAGGGCCATACCACCACTGGCGGCACCGAGCGCGAAATCTTCAACCAGTTCAAGTACGTGGTCCAGAGCGGCCCGGCCAAGGACCTGAGCGTCAAGGTTCGTAGCTCGATCCTGCGCGTATCGCAGAAATCCAGCGGCTACAACGACAGCGGTAACGAACTGCGTGTGTTCGTCGACTACCCGATCAACGTGTTCTGATGAACGCCTGATCGCGGCCTGATACAAGGCCGGCAATAGAAAAAGCCCCGACTGGTTCGGGGCTTTTTTGTGGGCGTTGTCCCATCCTGAATAGCACCGCGGCTCCCTGTAGCCGCTGT
>NZ_JACNAC010000082.1:0-20539 GCF_017349775.1 Pseudomonas sp. GW460-12-10-14-TSB1 | reverse complement strand
TACAGAAGACTCCTCCGGCGGAGGGATCAACCGCCAAAGTGATAGCTCAGATCCAGCCACCACTGCCGGCCATAGGGGTCGTAGTTGCCGGTGGTGTAGTACGGCCAGCCGGCGGAGTCGTCGCGCTTGACCTGGTTCAGCAGGTTGTTGACGGTCAGGCCGACACTGGCGCGGTCGTTGACCTTGTAGCGGGCGCTGGCGTTGAACACCGTCCAGGGCGACACGCGCCCATCCGAGTTGCCGTTGGTGACGCTGCCGTAACGGATGCCCAGCAGGGTCGCGGTGTAGTGCTGGTAATCCCAGGTCAGGCTGGCGTTGGCCTTGCTGCGCCAGTCGTGATTGCTGCGGTCCACGCGCCAGTCCTGGGTCGGTGCGTCGTCCGATTCCTTGTAGTAATGCGAGAGCACCAGGGTGTAGCCCAGGGTCGAACTGAAGGCCCCGTACTCCCCGGCGCCCCAGCGGATATTGCTTTTCAGGTCAAGCCCGCTGACCCGTTCGCTGGCGGCGTTGATCGCGTTGAGCTGCACCCGCTGCAAGCGGTTCGGGTCCACCGCGGCAGTGCCCGGGTTGCGCTGGATCCGCGCCAGGGTCGCCTGGCAACTGGCCGAGTTGATCTCCATGGCACCACTGCGGCAGGCGTTCTCTTCCTGCAGCAGGCGGTTCTGGTCGACGGTGGTCAGCAGGTCTTCGATCTGCACGCGCCAGTAATCCACCGACACATCGAAGTTGCGCGACGGCGACCAGACAAAACCGTAGGTCCAGGACTTGCCCCGCTCGGACTTGAGGTCGGCGGTGCCGCTCTGGATGTAGTCCACCCGCCCGCGATCGCAGGCGCCCTCCACGCCCTGGCTGCAACCGTAGTAGTCGATCTGGTCCGGTATGTAGCCGTTGGTGTCGGCCTGGTAGATGTAGTTCAGGTCCGGGGCGCGGAAGCTGGTGCCGTAGCTGCCGCGCAACAGCAGGCTGTTCAGCGGGCGCCATTCCAGGCCGAGGTTGTAGGTCTTCTGCTGCTCGGTGCGACCGCTGAATTTGTATTGGTCCCAGCGTCCCGCCAGCGATGCCAGCAGGCTGTCGCTGATCGGCACGCTGAACTCGCCGCCGGCGGCGTAGCGCTTGCGTGAGCCACCGGAGCTCTGCGCCGGGGTGGTGCCGTAGAAGCTGCCGTCGTTGAGCCCGTCGTCCGGGTCGATGCGGTATTCCTGCTTGCCCAGTTCCAGGATGCCGGCGAAGCCCACCGGACCGGCTGGCAAGTCGAACAGCTCGCCATTGAGCGAGGCGTTGTAGCTCTGCGACACCGACTTGCTGGTCTGGCTCAGGTTACGGCGAAACTGCCGCCACTCCTCCTCGGTCAGCGGCCGGTCAAGGCGCGAGGCATCCGGGGCGAACACTGGATAACCACCCTGCTCGCCCAACTGCGGGCCCAGGTAGAAATCGCGGATAGTGGCCGACGGGGTATAGCGGGTGGTGCGCACGCTGCGGTATTCCGAGCGGTTGGCCGCCAGCTCATAGCTCCATGCCGTGTCGGCGATCCGGTCGGACAGGCCCAGGGTGCCGGTCCAGGAAGTGTCGCGCCACTTGCTGTTGTTGCTGGTGCGGCCGCCGATTTCCTCCTCGGAGAAACGCCGGAACCAGCGCTCCAGGTTGCCCGTGTTCTGGTTGATGAAATCCGGCGAGGTGAAGCTCGGCCCGCGGGTGTTGTTCTGGATATGGTCCAGGCCATACATCAGGTCGGCAAAGACCTTGCCGCTGTCGCTGAAATGCCAGGTGCCACGGGTGTAGCCGTCGTAGTTTTCCTTTTGCGTCTGCAGGGTCCGGTAATCGTTGTAGGACTGGTCGGTGGTACAGCGCCCGCCGCTGCCGCTGAGGTGATTGCCAAAGACCCCCGGATAGGCGCCGCAACCGGGGCCGATGTACTTGCCAGTGTCGAGGTTGCGCCGGTAACCGACATCCTGGACCGGCCCGTTTTTCATGAAGCCGCGATCGTCGTTCCAGATCGGATCGCGCTGGGTCAGCTCCAGGCCGAACAGGCCGTCGAAATCCCCCCAGCTGCCACCGCCGCTGATCTGCAGGCGCTGGTTGTCGCCGCCGCCACGATCGGTGGTGCCGCCACGCAGGTTGACGTCGATGCCGCTGGCCTTCTCCTTGAGGATGATG
Organism: Pseudomonas sp. GW460-12-10-14-TSB1; assembly: GCF_017349775.1. Lineage (NCBI taxonomy): Bacteria > Pseudomonadati > Pseudomonadota > Gammaproteobacteria > Pseudomonadales > Pseudomonadaceae > Pseudomonas > Pseudomonas sp. GW460-12-10-14-TSB1. The sequence continues at coordinate 18,385 of NZ_JACNAC010000082.1, read as the reverse complement.
TTGACCACCCCGGCGATCGCATCGGAACCGTAGATCGCCGAGGCGCCGCTGCTGAGAATCTCGATGCGGTCGATGATCGCCGAAGGAATATTGGCCAGGTTGGTGAAGTTGACCCGGCCGTCATAGGCCGTCGGGTAGTCCGCCACCCGCCGGCCGTTGATCAGCACCAGTGTGTGGTTGGGCCCCAGCCCCCGCAGGTTGAGGGCGCTGGCCGCGGGCTGGAAGGTGTTGCCGTAGTCCTCGCCCTGGGTCATGCCGGTGTTTTGCGTCTGGGTCGCCAGGGCGTCGTAGACGTTGCGGTAACCGCGGGCCTCCATCTCCTCATGGGTGATGACGTTCACCGGCGTGGCGCCGTCGGACTGGGCGCGGGCGATGCGCGAGCCGGTCACCGTGACTTTTTCCAACTGCGGGTCCGCCGCGCGAACCGGCGCCACGGCGCTGACTTTAGGACTGGCCTTGGCACTGGCCGAAGCATTGCGAATGGTCAGCCCCTGCTCGCTGTGCTGGGCCTCCAGGCCACTGCCTTGCAGGGCCTTGTCCACCGCCTGCTGGCCGCCCAGGGCGCCACGGATGGCCGGGCTGCGCTTGCCCTGCACCAGGTCCTGGCTGAAGGAAATCGGCACCCCGCTCTGCCGCGAGATATCCAGCAGCACCTCGTCCAGCGGGCCGGCGGAAATGTCGAAGGTGATCGGCCGGGCATCTGTCTGCTGTCCCCAGGTGGAGCTGCCACAAGTGCCGAATACCAGGACCAGGGCCAGAGACAGGCGCACCAGTGGTCGGCGCGGCGGGTGGAAAAGGATCGATGAGTGCATGGACAATTCCCTGTTGAATGCGGTTGCAGGGAATGAGCAGTGACCGATGGGTTTTTATAGGGTGGCGCTTAGGCCAAGGGGCTATGGGGTTATAACCGCGCCGTTCAGCGCGGCTCGATGCTGACCCAGTACGGGCTGTGGTAGCTGACGCGGATTGGCAGCGAACGCTCGAGCAGCTGCAGGCTGCGGTCGCTGTCGTCCAGGGGGTAGATGCCGCTCAAGCGCAAGTCGGCCACCTGGGGGCTGAGGCGGATGATGCCGCGCCGGTAGCCACGCAAGCTGTCGATCACCTCGCTCAGGGGCCGGTCGCGGGCCTCGAATACCCCCGAGGTCCAGGCGCTTTCATGGCCCTTGGCACGCTCCAGCAACAACAGCCGCTGCCCGTCGAAACGCAGGCTTTCGCCAGCCTCCACCACCTGCCGTGCGCCACTGGCGGTGAACACCTCGACCTGCGAGTGCAGCATCACCAGGCGCGTCCAGTCCTCGCCCCGCTCCACCAGGAACTTCGTGCCCAGGGCCTGCATGCGCCCGTGTTCGGTTTCCACCACGAAGGGCCGCTGCGGGTCCCTGGCCACGTCCACCAGCAGCTGGCCGTTGCGCAGTTGCAACAGCCGTTGCTGGGCATCGAAGCGGGTCACGACCTGGCTGCGGGCATTGAGGGTCAGGGCGCTGCCGTCGGCCAGGGTAAAGTCGCGGCGCTCGCCGGTGCCGGTGTACAGGGCGCCCGCCTCGGGCAGCAGGCCGTAGCGCCGGCCGAGCAAGGTCGCGGCCAAGGCCAGGGCCATCACACTCAGGCTGCCGCCGATAAAGCGCCGACGGCTCGACGGCGCATTCAGGCTGTGCAGCAGGCTGTCCCGGGACAGGTTGCGCAAGGCCTGGCTGCGCAGCGCCCCCAGGCCACCGCCCATCAACGCGATGATCTGCTCGTGCTGGGGGTCGGCGGCGCGCCAGTCGTGGAATGCCTGGCGCTCCTGGGCGTTCATCTGCCCCGATTGCAGGAGCGCCATCCATTGCGCCGCCTCGTCCACCAGCGCTTCGTTGGCGCGCGGACGGCTCATGCGTCGACCATCGCCTGATAACACCGTTTGAACGCCTCGGCCATGTACTGCTGGACGCGACTGGTGGACACCCCCAGCTGCTGGCCGATTTCGGCGTAGGTCAAGCCGTCGAGCTGATGGTAGAGAAAGGCCGCCTTGGCCTTGGCGGACAGGCCGTTGAGCAAGCGGTCCACCGCCAGCAGCGCTTCGATCACCAGTGCCCGCTCCTCGGGTGACGGGTGCACCGGCGTCGGCGCCAGGGCCAGGCTTTCCAGGTAGGCGCGCTCCAGGTCCTGGCGTCGCCAGCCTTCGTAGACCAGGCGCCGGGCGATGGTGGTCAGCAGTGCCCGAGGCTCGCGGATGGCCGCGGGGTCCGGCAGGGCCAGCACCCGCACGAAGGTTTCCGAGGCGATGTCCTGGGCGCTGTGATGGCAGCCCAGGACGCGACTCACCGAGGCGCACAGCCACTGATAGTCGCGTTTGAACATCTGCCCGATCAGTGAGTAATGAGGGTTCCGATTCGCACCCATGCCTTGCTCCCTCACGAGACAGCTCCCCCATCCCGAAATCGTCTGGCTGGGTCGGGACATTGCCGACCCAGGATTAGGGGAGCGACTGTGCAACAGGGCTGAATCCATTTGGAAGTAATTAAAAATTCACCCAGGCTAACTAACGAATATATGTAATCCGGCACCTCGCCACGCCGCACGACGCACTTGATTGATCTCGGTCAGCAGTCCTCCCAAAGGTCCTCTCTACTCTGGCGCCTCCATCGGCCAGGGACGGCTTTTCGGAACGGCCGGCCCCCGCTTCACCTTCAAGGAAGAGTCGTTATGCAATCGCTGAAGATCATTCTGCTGTCCACCGCCTTCAACGGTCTCACCCAGCGCGCCTGGCTCGACCTGCGCCAGTCCGGCCACCGCCCCAGCGTGGTGCTGTTCACCAGCGAAGACGAAGTCTGCCGGCAGATCGAACAGGCCGATGCCGACCTGGTGATCTGCCCCTTCCTCAAGGACCGGGTGCCCGAGCAACTGTGGCGCCACCCGACCCGTCCGGTGATCATCATCCACCCGGGCATCGTCGGCGACCGCGGCGCCAGCGCCCTGGACTGGGCCATCAGCAACAACCTCGAGCGCTGGGGCGTCACCGCCTTGCAGGCAGTGGAAGAAATGGACGCCGGGCCGGTCTGGTCCACCTGGGAATTCAAGGTGCCAGCGCAGGTGCGCAAGTCCGAGCTGTACAACGGGCCGGTGGCCGACGCGGCGATCCATTGCATCCGCGATGTGGTGGAGAAGTTCGGCAGCGACTTCGTCCCTGTCCCCCTGGACTACAGCAAGCCGCAGGTGCGCGGCCGCCTGCAACCGAACATGAAACAGGACGACCGCAGCTTCAGCTGGCACGACAGCGCCAACTTCATCAAACGCTGCATCGACGCCGCCGACGGCCAGCCCGGAGTCCTGGCCAGCCTCGCCGGTGGGCAGTACTACCTGTATGACGCGCACCTGGACAGCCGCAGCGGCACCCCCGGCGAGTTGCTGGCGGTGCACGACGATGCGGTGCTGGTGGCCTGCGGCGACCGCAGCCTGTGGATCGGCTCCCTCAAGCGCAAGGCCCGGCCGGGCACGGAACACTTCAAGCTGCCGGCCCGCCATGTGCTGGCCGGCCAACTGGACGGCGTGCCCCACCTGGACTGGTCGGTCGCCAGCGAGCCGTTCAGCGACGAGGCCTACCAGCCGATCCGCTACCGTGAGTCGGGCCACGTCGGCGAGCTGACCTTCGAGTTCTACAACGGCGCCATGAGCACCGAACACTGCCAGCGCCTGGTCAGCGCGCTGCAATGGGCCAAGGCCCGGGACACCCAGGTGCTGCTGTTCAAGGGCGGGCGTGGCGCGTTCTGCAACGGCGTGCACCTCAACGTGATCCAGGCCGCGCCGGTGCCGGGCCTGGAGGCCTGGAACAACATCCAGGCCATCGACGACGTCTGCAAGGAGCTGCTCAGCGCCCGCCAGTTGGTGGTCAGCGGCCTGACCGGCAATGCCGGGGCCGGCGGCCTGATGCTGGCGCTGGCGGCCGATGTGGTGCTGGCCCGGGCCAATACCCTCTACAACCCGCACTACAAGAGCATGGGCCTGTACGGTTCGGAATACTGGACCTACAGCCTGCCCCGCGCCGTCGGCCACGCCATGGCGCACAAGCTCACCGAGGAATGCCTGCCGATCAACGCCTTCCAGGCCCTGCAGATGGGCATGGTCCAGGAAGTCGGCCCGCGCTGCCCCGACGAGTTCGGCCTGTGGCTGCTGCAACGGGCCAACGCCGTGCTGACCGAACCGAAATACCAGGCCTTGCGCGAGCGCAAGGCCAACGCCGACCCGCAACTGATGCAGCACTGCCGCAACGCCGAGCTGGAACAGATGCACCTGGACATGGTGCAGAACCGCCACGGCTTCGCCGAGAAATGCTCAGGCTTCGTCTACAAGCGCAAGACCTGCTGCACCCCGCAGCGGTTGATCGAGGATTGGGCCGTGCCGCAGCCAGACACCTTGAGTGCCTGATCGGCCGTCGTCCCTGTAGCCGCTGGCGCAGCCTGCGATCGGGCGCGCAGCGGCCGTAAAACAGCCACCACGATGTTGCACAAGAACAGGCTGCCGTAACCCAGGCAGCCCCCCCGTTGTCCCTAAGGCTGCAACAACAACGCCACCAGCGCCGTCCAGCCGGTCTGGTGGCTGGCCCCCAGGCCGCGGCCGGTGTCGCCGTGGAAGTACTCATGGAACAGCAGCAGTTCCCGGTCCCGGGGATCGGCCTGCAACTGCGCGTAGGCGCACATCGATGGGCGCCGCCCGTCCTCGTCGCGCAGGAACAGGCGGGTCAGGCGCTGGCTCAGGCTGTCGGCGACTTCCTCCAGGGACGCCAGGTAGCCGGAACCGCTGGGGTATTCCACCGAGAAGTTGTCGGCGTAGTAGCGATGAAACTCGCGCAGCGACTCGATCAGCATGTAGTTGATCGGCATCCACAGCGGCCCGCGCCAGTTGGAGTTGCCGCCATACAGCCGTGAGTCGGAATCGGCCGGCGCGTAACGGGCGCGCAGCTGATGACCGTCAACTTGCAGGGCAAAGGGGTGTTCGGCGAAGACCCTGGACAGCGAACGGATACCGAAATCGGAGAGAAACTCCGCCTCGTCGAGCATGCGCTTGAGCAGGTCCTTGGTGCGCTCGCCGCGCAGCAGTGCGAGCAACAGGCGATTGCCCTGCCCTGGTTCGTTCCAGCGCGACACCAGGCTGGCCAGGTCCGGCCGATGGTGCATGAACTCCAGCAAGCGCTCACGCAACCCCGGCAGGCATTCGTGTTCATGCTGCTCCAGCACCTGCACGGCGAACAGCGGCATCAGGCCGACGATGGAGCGCAGGCGCAGCGGTTCGTTGCCGCCGTCGGGGCGATGCAGCACGTCGTAGAAGAACCGGTCCTGCTCGTCCCACAGCCCTGCGTCGCTGTTGTCCAGCCGGTTGATGGCCCCGGCGATGTACAGGAAGTGCTCGAAGAACTTCACCGCGATGTCCACGTACACCGGGTTGCGCCTGGCCAGCTCCAGGGCAATACGCATCAGGTCCAGGGCGTAGGCCGCGACCCAGGCGGTGCCGTCGGCCTGGTCCAGGGTGTAACCCGGCGGCAAGGGCGCCGAGCGGTCGAACAGCGCGATGTTGTCGAGGCCGAGGAAACCGCCCTGGAACAGGTTGCGCCCTTCGGCGTCCTTGCGGTTGACCCACCAGGAAAAATTCAGCAGCAGCTTGTGGAAGATCCGCTCGAGAAAGTCCATGTCGCCCTGGCCGGTCAGGGCTTTTTCCCGCTGGTACACCCGCCAACTGGCCCAGGCATGCACCGGCGGATTGGCGTCGTCGAAGCGCCACTCGTAGGCCGGCAATTGCCCGTTGGGGTGCATGAAGCGGTCTTTGACCAGCAGCAACAGCTGGTGCTTGGCGAACCCCGGATCGATCAAGGCCAGGGCCACCGCCTGGAAACCCAGGTCCCAGGAGGCGTACCAGGGGTATTCCCAGGTGTCGGGCATGGCCACGATGTCGAAGTTCGCCAGGTGCCGCCAATGGCTGTTGCGCAAATGGGCGTGTGACGCCGGTGGCGGGGGCTGGCCGGGGTCGCCGTCGAGCCAGCGGTTGACATCGAAATCGTAGAGTTGCTTGGACCACAGCAGCCCGGCCAGGGCCTGGCGCTGGACATTGCGCGCGTCGGCATCGGCGATGCCCTGTTGCAGCGCGGCGTAGAACTCGTCGGCCTCGGCCCGCCGCTGTTCGAACAAAGTTCGCGCGCTGACCTGGACCGAGCCAGCCGGAGCAAAACGCAGGTACACACTTTTGCTCTCCAGCCCGGCCAGCTCCAGGGTGAAGTGGGCGGCGGCGCGGGTTCCGCCGTCGCGGGCAATGGCGGTGCTGGCGCCTCCCAGCAGATAGTCGTTGATCCCGTCCTTGAACGGGCCGGGCGTGGCGAGGCCATCGAGCTTCGGGAAGTTGGTTTCGTTGTTGCAGAACAGCCACTCGCAAGGTTCCGGCCCCCAGGCGCTGACCTGCATCGGCGAACAACGCGGATGCCGGGCCAGCAGTTGCTCGCCCTCCAGGCGCAGGCTCGGCCTGCGCGAATCGCCGCCCCAGCTCCAGGTATTGCGCGCCCAGACCTGGGGCAAGACCCGCAGGCGCGCCGGCTGGTGGAAGCGGTTGTGCACCGTGACCCGCATGAAGATGTCGTCGACCGCGTGCTTGGCGTATTCCACCGTCACGTCGAAGTAGCGATCGTCCTCGAACACCCCGGTGTCGAGGATCTCGTACTCGGTATCGTCCAGGCCGCGCCGGGCGTTTTCCCGCAGCAGGTCTTCATAGGGAAAGGCCGCCTGCGGGTATTTGTAGAGCATGCGCATATAGGCATGGCTGGGCACGCCATCGAGGTAGAAATACAGCTCCTTGACGTCTTCGCCGTGATTGCCTTCGGCGTTGTTCAGGCCGAACAGGCGCTCCTTGAGAATGCTGTCGCGCTCGTTCCACAGGGCCAGCCCCAGGCACCAGTGCTGGGCCTTGTCGGAGAACCCCGCCAGCCCGTCCTCGCCCCAGCGATAGGCACGACTGCGCGCATGGTCGTGGGGCAAGTAGGCCCAGGCATCGCCATCGGCGCTGTAGTCCTCGCGCACCGTGCCCCACTGCCGCTCGCTCAGGTACGGCCCCCACTCGCGCCAGGGTTCGCCCGCCGGGCCGTTGAGGCGCTGGCCTTCGACCGTTTCGAGGATGCTTGCCGCCGCTGCTGCCGTCATGGGAGTGTCCGTGAGCCATGGAGGTGAAAGCCAGTGTAGGGGCTGGCGGCGCCGGCGGCCCATGACAAATGTTTCATGCTGCGAGGCGCCAACCGCGACCCATTGCCGCACAAGCCCCGTCATAGAGCCTTCAGCTTAAATTTCCGGGGAGGCGTTCGTTATACTCGGCAACCCTTTTGTGCAAACGCGGTACCCATGATGTCCAGCGACAAAACCCTCCTGGCGAGCCTTGTGCTCTGTGTATTGGCCCTGCCGGCACAAGCCGAAGGCCTGGACCTGAGCTACCCGGCACCCGCCCTGACAGAGGCAACGGCCGGCCCGGCGGCGGAGCCGGAACCCAGCAGGTTCCATCTGGAGTTCAAGGCGCCGATCACCCTGGAGCACACCTGCAGCGGGCCCCAGTGCAATTACGAAACCGACCCGAGCCAGCGCCATGAGCCGGAAACGGTGAACCGATGGTCGGTCGGATTCAACTGAGCCGCTTCTTTCAGCGACGCCTATAAGGCTCCCGTCGCCCAGGTCCTCCCACAGGCAGAAGCTTGGCTAGGCTATAAGCATGCCCCGCGAATGCCTGGGAGGTCCGATGAACCGCACGATCCTGAGCCCTCTGAGCCTGATCCTGGCCCTGTTGGCCGGCTGCGCCAGCCCGCCCGAAGTCATCGACAAGGAACCGGCGGCCATCGCCGAAGGCGTGCTGGCCTTCCGCGATATCTGCCTGAAGTCCGCGCCCTCCTTCGCCGGGGCTGACAGCGCGGCCAAGGCCTATGGCATCGCCAGGCTGGACGATGCCGGCTATGCGCGGATGGGACTGAGGGCGGACCACAGCCTTGGGGTCCAGGTGCAGAAAGGTAAGCAATGCGCGGTGACCACGCCGTCGCAACGGGACAAGACCCTGACCGCGCAATTTCTCAAGATCGCCGAGCAGTTCTCCAGCACCCCGGTGGCGCAGCACCTGCCGGCGCAAATCACCCTCGACAAGCAGACCTTCCTGCTGATGCACGACCGGCGCGGCGGCGAGGCCTATGTGATGTTGAAACGCCCCTGAAACCCAGCGCCTTCACTCAGGCGGCGACAGGTGCGCGTAACACACCGGCGAACTCCCCTCACCCTGCCGGTCCAATTCGTCCTCCAGCCACTCGGCCAGCACCCGGGCATTGTTATGCACTTCATCATGGGCCGAGTACACCAGGGTCAGGCGACCCTTTTGCGCGCGTTCCAGCAACGCCCACCAATGCTCGGGGCGGGCCGCCAGTTCCTGGCGGTAACGGCTGCGAAAGCTGGCGAAATCCAGCTCGCCGGACTTGAAGGCGCGACGCAACTCAGTGGAAGGCGCCAGGTCTTTCAACCACTCATCCAGCGGCAACTGCTCCTTGCGATAGTTGCGCGGCCACAGCCGGTCCACCAGCACCCGATAACCGTCGTCGGGGCTCGCCGGCTCGTAGGCGCGTTTGCACTGAATCATGGGTTCTTCCCCTCTATGACTGCATGGCCTGCCATCAGCTTAGTGGCTGGACAAGACCTGGCACAGGACGAAGACAAGTGCCTCGCCTCCACTCCCCCGGGTTCTGATTACGACCCTCCCGCGTCGAAAACGACACCTCGTCCCCTGGATGATTGACGCACCGCGTCCAGCCCTATTAAGTACTATTTATCCGCATTAATACGATAAATCGAAAACATGCTCAAACGACCTGTTCGCCGCAAACGCCAGAAGCTTTCCGACGTGATTGTCGAGTCGGTCAAGCGTTCCATCGTGATCAACGCCCTGCGTCCCGGCGACCGTTTGCCGACCGAGCGCGAGTTGATGGAAAGCTTCCAGTGTTCCAAGGGTTCGGCCCGCGAAGCGCTCAAGGCGCTGGAGGTCGAAGGGCTGGTCAACACCCGCACCGGCCCCAGCGGCGGCGCCTACCTGAACCAGGCCGGCACCGAGCCGGCGAGCCGCGCCCTGCGCAATTACCTGCACTTCCAGCAGATGGACGGCGAGCAGGTGTACCAGCTGCGCAAGGTCATTGAAGTGGAGCTGGCGGTGTCGGTGATCGGCCGTCTCAGCGCCGACGACTTTGAGGCGCTGCAGGCCAATATCGACTTCTGCAGCGCCCCGGAAGACAGCGAGGCCGGCCAGCGCGAACAGCGCATCGCCGAGCTGGAATTCCACAACCTGCTGGGCCGCGCCTGCCCCAACCCACTGCTGAGTTTCATGGCGCAGTTCCTCAACGACCTGCTGCGCGACCTGGTGGTGCTGAAGAAGGCCTACAAGCCCAAGCGCAAGCAGTTCGACGCCGCCAACCTCGATTACCACAAGCGCCTGTTGCAGGCCTTCAAAGCCGAGGACGAAGCCGCGGTACGCCAGCTGATGCACGAACACATGTGCGACGCCGAACACCATATGAGCGCCCTCGAGGGCGAGGTCACCCAACACTTCCTGCTGGAGTTCGATCACCACCACTGATAACCGCTACACCCGCCACACGCCGCTTCGCCAATAACAAAGCCTGAACACAGGCTGCTGCGCCGTTTTGCCATTGCCACTCCTGCCAATAACTAAACCAGGGAGTTACCCCATGCAGCGTCGTACGTTGTTGAAAGCCAGTCTGACCGTTGCCGGAGCCCTCAGCCTTCCGCTGGGGGTGCGCAACGCCTTTGCCGCCGAACCCTTTACCTTCTACGGGCTCAAGTCGATGTCCGGCGCCTTCGCCAGCTACGGCAAGTTCGCCGACATGGGCTCGCGCCTGGCGGTGGAACAGTACCCGACCCTGCTCGGCCGCCCGCTGAACTACAAGGTGATCGACACCGAAGGCAACGCCGGCAAGGCGGTGCGCAAGGTCCAGGAGGCGATTGCCCAGGACGGCGCGCGATTCTTCCAGGGCTGCACCCTGTCGTCTTCGGCGCTGGCGGTGGCCAAGGAAGTGGGCAAGGTCAACGGCGTGTTCATGACCCCGGTGGGCGCCGACGAAGTCACCGGCAAGGACTGCAATGCCTCGACCTTTCGCTGGTCGGTGCCGACCTACGGCGCCATTCGCGAAACCATGGTGCCGCTGATCAAGCGCCTGCCCGAGGCGAAGCGCTGGTACACCATCACCCCGCAATACGTATTCGGCGAAGCGCTGCTGGCCGGCGCCAGACAGGTGTGCGCCGAGCATGGCATCGAGCACGTCGGCAACAGCTATCACTCGTTGCAGGAACAGGAGTTCTCCGGCTACCTGACCAACGCCATCGCCGCCCAGCCCGACGTGCTGGTGCTGCTCAACTTCGGCAGCCAGTCCTCCAACGCCCTGCGCCAGGCGGTGAACTTCGGCATCAAGGAACGCATGAAAGTGCTGCTGGTGTGGTCCGCCGGGCTCGACCAGTTCCAGGAGCTGGGCAGCGACGTGCTCGAAGGCGTCTACCTCGGCGCGCAGTACTGGCACCAGGTCGACACACCGCTCAACCGCGAGCTGGTCAAGCTGACCCAGGCCAAGTACGGCATCAACCCTACCTACCCGCTGGCCGCCGACTACATCGGCACCAAGATCATGCTCGACACCATAGTCGCCACCGGCAGTTTCGACGGCGCGACCGTGGCCAAGGCCATGCAAGGCCTGACGTACCAGGGGCCGACCGGCGAGGAAAGCATCCGCGCCGGCGACCACCAGGTAATCAAGGATTACTACCTGCTGCAGGGCAAGGCCACGGCCAGCATGCGCGACAAGGACGACCTGGCCGAAGTGCTCAGTTCCGGGCGCTCGTTCCCGGATGCCGGCGCCACCGGCTGCAACCTGGCCTGACCCCGACCGACCTTTTCATCGCTGGCTAGAGGCAGCGGGCCGCCCGACGACGACAGTCGCCGGCCCCCTGTCGAGGGTACCCGCATGCTCAATCTTTACCTGTTCCAGATCCTCAACGGCCTCGGCCTGGGGATGATCTACTTCCTGATCGCGGTGGGCCTGACGATCATTTTCGGCCTGCTGAACTTCGTCAATTTCGCCCACGGCGCGTTCTTCCTGCTCGGGGCCTACATCTGCTACACCGCCGTCAGCCTCACCGGCAGCTTCTGGCTGGCGCTGCTGGTCGCGCCGCTGGTGGTCGCGGCCCTGGCCTGGGCCATCGAGCGATTGCTGATCCAGCGCATCTACCACCTGCCCCACACCTTCCAGATCCTGGTGACCCTGGGCATCGCGCTGATCATCCAGGAAGCCAGCGTGCTGATCTGGGGCCCCGTCGGCAAAAGCGTCGCGGTGCCGGAACTGCTGCGCGGCGTGCTGATCGTCGGCGACTTCGTCTACCCCTACTACCGCCTGTTCCTCATTGTCTTCTCGGCACTGGTGGGGCTGGCGCTGTGGCTGCTGCTGGAGCGCACGCGCTTCGGCGCCCTGGTGCGCGCCGGCAGCGAAAGCACCGAGACCGTGTCGCTGCTGGGCACCAACATCTTCCGCCTGTTCTCCATGACCTTCGCCCTCGGCGTGGCCCTGGCCGGGATCGCCGGGGTGCTGTTCGCCCCGTTGCGTGGCGCCCAGCCCTTTGTCGGCCCGGAAATCCTCGGGGTCGCCTTCGTGGTGGTGGTGATCGGCGGCATGGGTTCGTTCAGCGGCGCCCTGGTGGGCGGCCTGCTGGTGGGGGTGGTGCAGAGCCTGATGACCACCCTCTGGCCGCAAGGCGCCAGCCTGATGATCTACGGCGCCATGGCGGCGGTGATTCTGGTCCGTCCCTACGGCCTGTTCGGGAGAGCATGAACATGAGCGAGAAAAATCCCCTGCCGTTCGCCAAGACCCAGTCGCGCGCCCTGCCGTGGCTGGTGGTCGCGGTACTGATCGGCCTGCCGCTGGTACTGCCATCGGCGACCCTGGCCAGCGAGATCCTGATCTTCGCCCTCGCGGCGCTGGCCTGTAACCTGCTGCTGGGCTACACCGGCCTGCTGTCGTTCGGCCAGGGCATCTTCTTCGGCGCCGGGGCCTACTGCGCCGCGCTGCTGATGATCCACCTGCAACTGGGGCTGTTCAGCGCCCTGTTCGGCGCGGCCCTGGTGGGCGCGCTGCTGGCGTTGCTGGTGGGCGCCCTGGCGATCCGGCGCACCGGCATCTACTTCGTGATGCTGACCCTGGCGTTCAGCCAGATGGCCTACTTTATCGCCTACACCCTGAGCGACTGGACCGGCGGCGACAACGGCCTGCTCAGCGTGCCGCGCCCGGAGATCCGCATCGGCGACACGGTGCTGCTGTCGCTGAGCGACGCGCGCTACTTCTACGCCTTTGTCGCGGTGCTGTTCCTGCTGATCTTCATCGGCGCCCGGCGGGTGATCGCCTCGCCGTTCGGCAGCACGCTGATGGCGATCCGCGAGAACGAAACCCGCGCCGCCGCTATCGGCTACGACACCCGGCACTTCAAGATCCTGGTGTTCATGCTGTCCGGCGCGGTCACCGGGATCGCCGGGGCGCTGTACGCCATGCTCCTGCATTTCGTGCCGCTGTCGAGCATCGACCTGGCGATGTCGGAAAACATCCTGATCATGACCATAGTCGGCGGCACCGGCTCGCTGTTCGGCTCCCTGCTGGGCGCCGGTTCCATCGTGCTGCTCGGCGAGTTCCTCTCCGAACTCTGGCCACGCTGGCTGATGCTGCTGGGAATCATCCTGATCCTGGTGGTGATCTTCATGCGCGGTGGTTTGTGGGGCGGCTTGTCGAGCCTGTTCGAACGCATCCTGAGGCCACGCAAGGCGGCCCTGCCGACCGAGGAGAAACTGTCATGAACAGCCCCTCGCAGTACCTGCTGCAAACCCAGGACCTGGAGTTGGCCTACGGCGCCTTCCACGCGGTCAACGGCGTCAACCTGAAGGTCGAGGCCGGCACCATCCACACCATCATCGGTCCCAACGGCGCCGGCAAGACCAGCCTGTTCCACTGCCTGACCGGCGAACGCCAGGCCACCGCCGGGGCGATCCTGTTCAACGGCAAGAACATCATCAAGAAGCCGGCCCACGGCCGGGTCGGCCTGGGCATGGCCCGTTCGTTCCAGTTGACCAGCCTGTTCCAGAACCTCAGCGTGCGGGAAAACCTGCGCCTGGCCGCCCAGGGTCGCGATGGCCTGGCGGCGCTGAACTTCTGGCGCCACCTCGACAGCCGCCGCGAACACCTGGAGATGGCCGACCAGGTGCTCGAACGCCTGCAACTGACGGCACGCGCCGACACCCTCGCCGGCGAGCTGTCCCACGGCCAGCAGCGGGTGCTGGAAGTCGGCATGTCGATCTGCTCCAGGCCGAAACTGCTGATGCTCGACGAGCCGACCTCCGGCATGGGCATCGACGACATCCCGATCATGACCCAGCTGATCAGCGACCTGGGCCGCGACCACACGGTGCTGCTGATCGAGCACAACATGAGCATTGTCATGTCCATCAGCCAACGCATCACCGTCATGAGCCACGGCCAGATCCTGGTCGAGGGCACGCCAGAATTCGTCCGCGCCGACGAGCGCGTGCGCAGCGCCTACCTGGGAGAAGCCGCCTGATGCTGACCGTCGAGAATATCCATTCCTACTACGACAAGAGCCACGTCCTCGAAGGCGTCTCGCTGCAGGTCAACGCCGGCGAACTGGTGACCCTGCTGGGGCGCAACGGTGCGGGCAAGACCACCACCCTGCGCAGCATCCTCGGGATCATCTGCCCGCGCCAGGGACAGATCCGCTTCAACGGCCAGGAACTGGTGGGCCGCAAGATCTTCGAGATCGCCCGCCAGGGCCTGGCGCTGGTGCCGGAACACCGCGGCATCTTCCGCTTGCTCAGCGTCGAGGAAAACCTGCGCATCGCCCAGCGCAAGAGCAGCCGCTGGCAGCTGGAGGATGTCTACGGCATGTTCCCGCGCCTCAAGGAGCGGCGCAAAAACGCCGGCCATGCGCTGTCCGGCGGCGAGCAGCAGATGCTCGCCATCGCCCGCGCCCTGCTCAACGATCCCAGGCTGCTGATCCTCGACGAACCCACCGAGGGCCTGGCCCCGGTGATCGTCGACGAGCTGGTGAAGATCCTGCGCAAGATCAAGGACGACGGCCTGCCAGTGCTGCTGGTGGAACAGAACCTGATGGTCTGCGACAAGCTCGCCGACCGCCATTACGTCCTCGAGCAGGGGCGCGTGGTCTACCAAGGCAGCGCCGCTGACTTCCGCGCCGACCCGAGCATCAAGAACCGCTACCTGGCCCTGAGCGCCTGAGGGGAGAGCTGAAATGAACAGTCCGATTGTGTCCGTACCCCTGTTGCAAGACAGCGCCCCACTGGTCAACCGCGAACGCCTCTGGCAATCGCTGATGGACCTCGCTCAACTGGGCGCCACCGCCAAGGGCGGCGTATGCCGCCTGGCCCTGACCGACCTCGACCGCCAGGCCCGCGACCTGTTCGTGCGCTGGTGCGAAGAGGCCGGTTGCAGCGTCAGCATCGACGGCATCGGCAATATCTTCGCCCGCCGCGCCGGGCGTAACCCGCAACTGCCACCGGTGATGACCGGCAGCCATATCGACACCCAGCCCACCGGCGGCAAGTTCGACGGCTGCTACGGGGTGATGGCAGGCCTGGAGGTGATCCGCACCCTCAACGACCTCGGCCTGCAGACCGAGGCACCGATCGAGGTGGTGGTCTGGACCAACGAAGAAGGTTCGCGCTTCCCTCCCTGCATGATGGGCTCGGGGGTGTTCGCCGGTAGGTTCGACCTCGACGACACCCTGCGCAAGCAAGACGAACAGGGGCTGTCGGTGGGCAGCGAGTTGCAGCGCATCGGTTATGCCGGCTCGCGGGCGGTGCTCGGCCATCCGGTGGGCGCGTATTTCGAGGCGCACATCGAACAGGGCCCGGTGCTGGAAGACCGCCAGACCACCATTGGCGTGGTCATGGGCTGCCTCGGCCAGAAGTGGTTCGACCTGACCCTGACCGGGGTCGAGGCCCATGCCGGGCCGACGCCGATGCACCTGCGCAAGGACGCCCTGGTGGGCGCCGCCCAGGTGATCAGCGCGGTCAATCGCATCGCCCATGAACAACAGCCCCACGCCTGTGGCACCGTCGGCTGCCTGAGCCTGCACCCGGGCTCGCGCAACGTGATTCCCGGCCAGGTGCAGATGACCCTCGACCTGCGCCACCTGCATGCCAACCAGTTGCAGGCCATGGTCGACGAGGTGCGCCAGGTGATCGAAGACACCTGCCAGCAGCACAGCCTGGGCTTCGAGCTGACCCCCACCGCCGACTTCCCGCCGCTGGACTTCGACCCCGCCTGCGTCGCCGCGGTGCGCCAGGGCGCCGAACAGCTGGGCCTGAGCCATATGGACATCGTCAGCGGCGCCGGGCACGACGCGATCTTCGTCGCCGAGCTGGGCCCGGCGGGAATGATCTTCGTGCCCTGCGAAGGCGGCATCAGCCACAACGAAATCGAAAACGCCGCGCCCCAGGACCTGGCCGACGGTTGCGCGGTGTTGCTGCGGGCCATGGTCAACGCGGCACAACAAACAGGTGCGACGGCATGACCCGACACAGCGAAATCGCCGAGATGAGCGGTGTCGAACTGCTCGCCCATTACCACGACAAGCGCCTGTCGCCGGTGGAGGTGACCGAGGACGCCCTGGCGCGCATCGAGCGCTTCAACCCGCAGGTCAACGCCTATTGCCATGTCGACCCGCAAGGCGCGCTGGACGCGGCAAAGGCCTCCGAGCAGCGCTGGCTCAAGGGCCGGCCCTGCGGCGCGCTGGACGGCGTGCCGGCCTCGATCAAGGACCTGACCCTGACCCGTGGCATGCCCACGCGCAAGGGTTCGAAAACCACCTCCGCCAGCGGCCCCTGGGATGTCGACGCGCCCTTCCCGGCCTTTATGCGCAACGCCGGCGCGGTGCTGCTGGGCAAGACCACCACCCCGGAATTCGGCTGGAAAGGCGTGACCGACAACCCGCTGTACGGCATCACCCGCAACCCCTGGGACACCCGCACCACCGCCGGTGGTTCCTCCGGTGGCGCCGCCGCCGCGGCGTCGCTGAACCTCGGCGTGCTGCACCAGGGCAGCGATGCCGGTGGTTCGATCCGCATTCCCTGCGCCTTCACCGGCACCTTCGGGATCAAGCCGACCTTCGGCTACGTGCCGCAGTGGCCGGCCAGCGCCATGACCCTTCTCTCGCACCTGGGACCGATGACCCGCACCGTCGACGATGCGGTATTGATGCTGCAAACCGTCGCCCGGCCGGATGCCCGCGACGGCCTGGTCGGGGCCCCGCGCAGCACGCCCTGGCTACCGGAGCGCAGCGACCTCAAAGGCCTGCGTATCGCCTACAGCGCCGATTTCGGTTACGTGAAGGTACAGCCACAGGTGGCGCGGGTGGTGGCCAGGGCGGTGGAACGCCTGGCGCAACTGGGCGCCCACGTCGAGCAGGTCGACCCGGGGTTCAGCGACCCGCTGGAGCTGTTCAATACCCTGTGGTTCGCCGGCGCCGCGCGCTTGGCCGGGCAACTGAGCCAGGAGCAACGCCAGCAGCTCGACCCGGGCCTGCTGCGCATTGCCCAGCAGGGCGAAGGCATCAGCCTCCACCAGTACACCCTGGCCCTGGAAGCCCGCGCGGCGCTGGTGGCGCACATGGCCGAGTTCCACAGTCGCTACGACCTGCTGGTCTCGCCCATGCTGCCGCTCACCGCCTTCGCCGCCGGGCACAACGTGCCGCCGGGTTCCGGCCTGGGCGAATGGATGGAGTGGACGCCCTTCAGCTACCCCTTCAACCTGACCCAGCAACCGGCCGCCTCGGTGCCGTGCGGCTTCGCCGAGGACGGCTTGCCGGTAGGCCTGCATGTGGTAGGGGCGCGGTTTGCCGATGATCAGGTGCTGCGGTTGTGCCGGGCGTATGAGCAGGCGTTCCCGAGCCCGCATCCGCAGGTGCCGCTGATCAAGGACTGACAGTGCTTATGGGGGGCATCGCTATCGATGCCCTGGAGCCGCCGCCGAACCTTGAAGGCTCGGCAGCGGCCAGGGGATCAAAGGCTTACTTCGCCGCCCGCACCTGGGCGATCAACTGGTCCGCCACCGCGAACAGGCCCTTGGCGCCATCGCTGGTCATGCCAAAGCGGTACTTGCCGTCCACCACCAGCGAAGGCACGCCGGTGACCTGGTAGGCCGCGGTGCGTTTTTTTGCGTCCATCACCTTGGCCTGCACGGCGAAGGAGCTGTAGGTGGCGAGGAACTTCGCCGGCTCGATGCCCTGCCCCTTGAGCAGCTCGGCCATGGCCTCGGGGGTCTTCAGGCGGTTGCCGCCGCGGATCGCCTCGAATACCGCGTGGTGCACTTCGGGCTTGGCGTCCAGGGTCGCCAGGGTCAGGTAGAGCTGGCCGTAGACATCCCAGATCCCGCCGAACATGGCCGGCAGCTTGACGAAGTTCACGTCTTCGGGAAGCTGGGCCGCCCAGGGGTTGATCGAAGCTTCGAGGTTGTAGCAGTGGCCGCAGCCGTAGGAAAACAGTTCCACCACTTCGATCTTGCCGGGCACGACCTGCGGCACGGCATCCTTGAGTTCCACGTACTGGCTGGCATCCACCGCTGCCATGGCGGTCTGCCCGGCCAAGCCAAAGAGGCAGCTGGCTGCCAGGGCAATGTTCAGAATCGAGTGACGCATGCAATCTCCAATGGGTTGACGCCTCTGAGTCAGCGCTGCTGCTCATCAAGCGGGCCCCAAAGGATACAGGCGACGTCCGCGATGCCAATCGGACCCGTCCCAATCTTTTGTTGGTTTTTTGTCATCAATGCCCGGACAGCTCCGCCTGCTGCGCGAACCGGGCGGCCAGGGCGATGATCTCCTCGCGCAGCCAGCGATGCCCCGGAACCCGCTCCTGCTGGCGATGCCAGATCAGGCTGACCTGCACCGGCGGCGCCACCAGCGGCAGCTCGGCGATGCGGATCGGCATCAGCGCGCAGAAGTGCTCCGCCAGGCGCCGCGGCACCGTGCCGAGCAAGTCCGACTGGGCGACGATCAAGGGAATGCTCAGGTAATGCGGGACGAACAGCTGCACATGGCGCTGGACCTTGGCCGAACCGAGGACGATCTCCAGCGGCGAGCCGCGCCCACCCCGGTCCGGAATCGCCACGTGCTGGCTCTGTTCATAGGCCTTGAGGCTCAGCTGCGGCTCGAAGGCCGGGTGGTCGATACGGCCGATCACCACCAGCTGTTCTTCCAGCAGCGGCTGGTAGCAGAGGTCGGGGTCGTCGAAATACAGGTAGTCCACCGCCAGGTCGAGCAGGCCGGTGGTCAGCCAG